>CAXGOD010000021.1:0-12276 GCA_964011245.1 uncultured Bacteriovoracaceae bacterium
AAATGGAGATGAAGTAACACTTATATATACACCGGTGAAGAATTTAAAGGGTGTTAAGGGTGCAGCAGGAAAAGTAATCTTTAAAAAAGAAAAAAGGATAAGAGTGCATATTCATGAAGAGTTTGATTCTATTTTTAATATTAATAACTAATTCATTTGCATCAACAGAATATAGAAAAATCTGGAAAGATCTTTACGATCCTACAGATAAAATCCGAGATATAGTCTTTGACCTTGAAGCACAAGAAATAGAAGACTTGGTAAAAAATAAAATGGTGACTCATGAAGTTGAAGACTTTAAGTTAAGATATTATTGGATAAACGATAATATGGATATGGAAGTCATTAATAAAGCAAGTCTTCCAGCAGAAACGATTAAAACAATAAAAGATGAATTTCTAAGTAAAATAGAACTGGTTGTAGGTAGTGATTTTAAAAAGTTTGTTGAAGGGTACGAGTATGTTGGCATAAAACACGGTTGGTACTCATGGCTGGACCCAACCGGCTTGAAAGATATAAATACTTTTAAGATGAAAAGAAGCAAGAAGACTATAGAAATCATTCAAAAAAAAGCGACAGGAACTATTAAGTCTAAATACTTTTTGAAGAAAACAAAATGGTCGAATTCAAAATGGATATTGTGGAAAGTTACCAAAAATATCTTTGAAGGTGTTCAGAATATTAAGATTGAAGGAAGACTAACTCATCAGGAAAAAAATGGGTTATGGTTACCAAAAAAGTTTGCTCTTAAGACAGAACATATACTTAACCAGAATGATACTGAGAACTATACTAGAACAATAGAAATAGACTATTTGTTTAATAATTACAAAGTGAACACTTCAGAGGCCCTAAGATGGTTTTCAACGCGATAACTCATTGAAAACTCGTAGTTAAACTAGGCTAATATCTTGTAAAAAATTCAATAATGTTAACAACTTATATCTTCTAATACTTTTAGGGTGTAAAAGATTGTATGCAAATTTTAAGAGTGGCATTATTGATGTTTGTGGCCACATTTATATTTTCTTGTGGAAAACGAAAGGCAGACCTAGATAACAGTCTTATTCGTTCTTATGATGGTAAAACTTCAAGTGCCAGCTGCAAGAACTTGGATCTAACTCAAGACCTGCTCAAGAAAGACTCTGTTTTAAAAATCTTTGGTTGTATAGGTTGGAAGGATGAGTTTCCAAATCTGTATCTTTATTTGAATAACTTAAGCGCTACAGAATTTAAGCTCATTTTTGAACCTATAAATAATGAATTGTTTGGAGATAGAAATAAACGAAATGAACTATTAAACTTCATTCAAGATAACGTTAACAAGAGTGAGATAAAAGATATAAGCGAAGAGATCAGAAAAACTTTAAAAGATGAAACTTTGCTAAATGTATTTTCTAAGGTCTCTCAAGATGTAAACTTTGAACTACCTTCAAAACATTTTATAACGAGCACCATAGAATTACTAAAAGAAATCTCTAAATCAAGTAACAAAAAGAAAAAAGCTATAAAGAATTCTTTAAATAAGTTGAATTCAATAAAAACTAGCAAGAAGATGTTTGATGCGCTTAAACTTTCTATGATTGATTTGATTACAGCTCATGATAGCAAGTTTTTAAAGAACACTAAAAGCTTTATTTATCCAAATTCATGGCCTACAAGTTTTTTAAAGAAATATACCACTGTTGAACTATATTCATTGATAACCTATGCTAATAAACAATCTGGTTTATTTAATGATCTATCAAATGTGCAATCAACAATAAGTCTTAATCTTAATAATTGTCATGAATTCAACTCTGTTTATCAGCTAGATTATCAGGTTGAACTAGATGAACGATTAAGAGTATTAGCATCATCGAATAAAGTTACATTTCTCATGGATATATTTGAGCTTTCTCAAAGGTTTTCATTATTTAATAATATCTGTCCATACGAAACCTTTAATAAAACCTCTTCAAGAGTATTGTCTCACATGAGGAACTATGCAGTTATGCCAGGAGGCTATGAATTTTTAAAGGCTCTGGCCAATACGAGTATTACTGAAGATGATCTATTCTTGATATTCAGCATGATTCAAAGTGATGCATTTGACTTACTTGGTGAAACTATAGTTTCTGATGAAGAGTCTAACTCTTTACTATTAAAGAACATACATGAACTTCTTAAAGAATATGACTCAAAAATGTACGAAAGACTCTCAACAACTTTATTGTATGCATCAGAGGAACTAGAGAAAGGACATCTAATACCTTTTCAATCTCTTTCTATAGAAGAAAAATTACATATTACGGATACGGTAGTAAATGATATACTTCTCGATAAATCATTGTTTTCCAGTACGAACCTATTAAGCAAGTTTATGAAAAAGTACGGAAACATCTACTCCGAATATGAAAAGAACTTTACTCAAAATAAAGTAAGTTATGCTTTTTGGATTAATGAGTTAAATTCTAAGCTTAAAGACTCTAATTTCAAAAACGAACTAATTAAATTTCTTGATGAAGATGTTTTTTTTAAACTCGTCACCTTTATCTCAAGGGACAAAACAACCCTGGGTGACAATGACCTTGAAACGGGACAATTTTTGTCAGAAAGTAAAGATGAAATAAGCTTAGCACAAGAAAAAAATGAACTCATTAAATGTTTAGTTGAGTTTAACGAAGTTTCTCAAGTCAATTATGACTTTTGGTACCTTTTGGACAATTACCCTAAGGTGTGTGTAAGTCTTGTAACGAAAAAATCTTTAGCAAGCCATATCTTCCAGTGGACACTGGAAATTGATAAGGTTTTTAATCGAGAAGTGAATGATAAATTTTCTTACAACTATGGGATGATTGCTCCTGAAATGATGTCATTTTATCATTCACTAATGCACATAATTAACACTCACCTTGATAAAAATGATAGCTATGTCTCAGATGTGATTTCAAGTATTAGAAAAGAGTTGTTTGAAAATGGTTTAATCGAAATTCTACAGGACTCCTCAGTCGTATTAAATAATTTAGTCGAGCAGACTACACTACTTGATAAGTCATTAAATTTAATTATAAATACAAAGCCCAAAATATTTGATGCAACTTTTAAAGCTCTGTTGAAGCCGATTAGTTTTAATAGCAAGATTGTCGAAATACCTAAGTATCACTGTCTTAGTGCCAACCCAAGTATAGGTGGGAATACGTGTTTTTCTCAAAGTGACTTTGAAATGTTCTTAAGTGACATATCAGACATGCTAGCAAGAGAGACTGGCGCTAAAACAAAACTTTATGAAAGTTTGATCAATTTTATTTTCGGAGAAAAGGGCATAAGAATTCCTTTTGATTCTAAAAAACAAAGAACCAAGAATCTAGATCTAGATGAATTAGTTCGATTTTTATTTGATATGACAGATAAAAAAACGCAAAAGAAAATTCTTTTTAGAACGAAGAACATAGAGAAAGAATATTTAGCTAATAGAGCAGAAAGGTTAGAGATCGTCATACGTGAAATATCCTTTTTAAATAATTTTTACGGTGCCTTTTTTATGAACTCTGTTTCTAGAGCAAAAAAATATTATAAAAAAGTAAAATCAATGAAGAAGAACGTTTCTGTTATGGATAGTACCGCTGGCTTCTTTAGACGTCGTGGTTTCTTTCCTGAAGAGACAAGTTGGGCATTTAAAAATATAATGGAGACTTTTTCAAGCTTATATGAACTAGAGTTAAGTCATAAGCAACCAGATGGTGGAAGTAAAAGATATGGGGATTTTATACAGGCTGTATTAACTATGGTGGTTGAGACTTCCTCTTATTCATCGCAGAAATACACACCTTTGCAAGCTCCAAAGCCAACACTTGTAAAAGACCATAATGGAATGTTTATTACCCGTATCACCGACCTGAGTTTTTTAAGTCAAATGGGCTTATGGTTGAGAAAAATTAGTGATAATAACTTAGTTTATCTTGTAGATAATGAAGACTTTAAACTTATTAATTCAAAATTGAGCAAGTTGATTAGTCCAGAGAAAGCAAAAGATTTGTTTGGTTTTATTTTAACAAATAAGAATAGAGATCTCTTGATAAAAGACTTGTCGACTTTTATCTTCAATATAAAAGAAAGAGATAGTGATAAAGTTTCAAATATTCTCTGGAGTACCTTGAAAATTTTAGCTAGAGGATCTTCGTCTAAGGATGGCGACAAGTTAGTGCCATTGGTTAAAATGATAGTCAAAAATTATCATTTAATAAGAGAATACGACTTATTATCTGTTGATAGTTTAACGATAACTCAAGTAGCAGAACATCTTAGCAAGGTAGAACAACTTTCAAGTTCAGAGTTGAAGCTTTTAGTTAGTGCAGGTTTAAATATGGCAAAAGCAATTAACCTTACAGAACTAGATAGTTTACTTAAAAATAAAAACTTTATTGATATCCTATCAACTTTAAAAACATCCTTGTTAAGCTACTTAGAGAAACCTGACTATAATAGTGGTTTTATGACTAACTTTCTAATGGATAAACAATTAAATTTTACTCCACTGCAAAAAATGTTAATTAAAACTTATGCTGCACAAGGTGATTTCACTTATATTAAAAATATAATTAAAGTACTTTCTTTAAAATCCAATGATAGAAGCAATATTGAAATTGCATTACGCGAAATTTTTGATGAAGAAGATGAGGCTGTTTTTAAATTTTTAACCGACATGTTTAATAAGTTTTCTCGGCCAAGTATTCAATAATATGACTAAAAAGTCTGTATAGTTATACATGTTTAAGGTATAATTATTCTCTGATAGTTAACAAGGATAGTTACTGTGCTTAAGGAAATAAGCTTATCTAGAGAAGGAGCTGTGAAGCTTCATAAAAAAAATCATGAATTATACTTCGGGGATATTGAAGATAATATAAAGTCATGCATTCCAGGTGAATGGGTTCTCTTTAAAAACACAAAAAAAAATAAAACATATCTTGGTTATGTGAATCCACTAGTTAGTAATAAAGCTAGTTGTGCACATGTTTTTTGTGAATCAAATCAAATTAAGGATGAACTAAGCTTTTTGAAGAATCTAATTGAAAAAGCAATTAATAAGCGGGCTTTATTTAAGGAGTATGGGAGTAATGCACGGCTAGTCTATGGTGATGCTGATCAGTTACCAGGACTTCTTGTCGACTCTTATGTGAATTGTCTAATAATTCAAATGAATACAGCTGGAATTGATCGTTTTAGAATAGAAATTAAAAACTTTTTTGAACAAAAATATCCTAAAAAGAAAATCTATGTTCTAGACAATGAGAAGTATAGAGAAAGAGAAATGTTACCATTCTATGACAAGGATGAGGTTACAGAAGACTTAGCTATAGTTGAAAATGGTTTGAAGTTTTCAGTGTCCAAAGAAAACCTTCAGAAAATTGGGTACTATTATGATCACAGAGAAAATAGAAAAAGAGCTGCAAGAATAGTCAATAATTTTGAAAAGAAATTTAATAATGGTTTAGATTTATTTTCATACGTAGGTAGCTGGGGTCTAAACTTATTACATGCTGGATGCCAAAAGATTACTTTTGTCGATCAAGGTAACTTTGGAAAGGATATTCAAGAGAATCTAGAGTTAAATGGCTTTAGTGGACGTGGAGAATTCCTTAGAGAAGATGTCTTTAAATATTTAAGGGCTTTAAGTGAAGGTGGAGCTAAATTTGATTTAATTTGCTCTGATCCTCCTGCTTTTTGCAAGAGTAAGAAAGATCAGAAAAAAGCCTATGAAGGCTATCTTAAATTACATAAAGAAATATTTAAGCTTTTGGATTCGAACTCTTTGTTTATAGCTTGTTCATGCACATACTATATTGATTATGAATCATTTGAACAAAATGTAGTTGAAGCAGCAAGTTTAACTGGTAGGAAAATTCAACTCATTGATGTCGGGCTTCAAGGCTTTGATCATCCAACAGAAAAGATAATTAATAAAAACACATATTTAAAATATTTTGCGTATTTAGTGGAGTAACTTATGTCAGAGTTAAGAGAAAATGTATTAAAAGTTGTAGGTAGGGCCAAAGACATTGTTTATGGACAAGATGATATGCTTGAAGCAATCATTGCTGCGTTAGTTTGCGAAGGTCACTTATTAATAGAAGGGATGCCAGGTCTAGGTAAAACTTTAAGTGTATCGATTATGAGTAAACTTTGTGACTTAGATTTTAAAAGAGTTCAGTTTACACCAGATCTATTACCTTCCGACTTAATTGGAACAATGATTTACAGCCAACAAAAAGAAGAGTTTAGTACAAAGTTTGGGCCTATTTTTACCCAACTAATCCTGGCGGATGAGATCAACAGATCGCCGGCCAAAGTACAAGCAGCACTTCTAGAGGCAATGGCAGAGAAACAAGTTACAATTGGTGATACTAGTTTTAAGTTACAAAGTCCATTTGTAGTACTAGCAACACAAAACCCTATCGAACAAGAAGGAACTTATAATCTTCCAGAAGCTCAGCTCGATCGTTTCATGATGAAAATTTCTGTTAATTACCCAGACTTTAATGCAGAAAAATCGATACTCGATTTAAAGATGAACAAAATTGATGAGCTTCAAGCATTTTTAAATGTGGAGATGCTAGCTGAAATGAAAGCAGCTGTAGATAAAGTTTATGTTGATGATAAAATTAAGGATTTAATTGTTCGGATTGTACATGCGACAAGGCCAGGTTCAGAACATTTTAATAAAAAATATGAAGGTGTCATAATGGCGGGGGGATCACCAAGAGCTTCTATTTGGTTATTTAAAATTGCTAAGTTTAGAGCATTTCTAGCTGGTAAAGATTTTGTTTCACCAGAACATATTTTATCTATTGCTAAAAGCGTTTTAGGGCATAGAGTGCTTTTAACGTATGAAGCAATTATTGATAAGATTGATGTTAGAGATCTGGTTTATGAAATAGCGAGAGAACAAGTTTAATGGACTTAAAAGAAATTGAAAAAGTAGTCGGCTCGATACAAAGCCACCTCTTTAGAAATTCAAATTCCTTTTCTGTTGGTATGCTAAAGTCACACTTTAGAGGTGCGGGACTACAGTTTAAAGAGCATCAAGTTTATAATCCTGGAGATGATGTTCGTTTCATAGATTGGAAGCTGTCTGCAAAATCAAGCAATACATTTGTTAAAACTTTTGAAGAAGAAAGAAATGTTGAAATAATTGTTGTGTTGGATTTAACCGCAACTATGTTACTTGGATATAAAGAGAAATCGAAACTCATTGCATCCATTGAAATAGCATGTTTGTTATATTTGCTAGCAGAGAGGTCAAAAGACAAAGTTAAAACTGTAATTATGCTGGAGAAGAATACGATCCTACCGCCAGCATCAGGACAGGGGGGAATTACACTGCTCATTTCATACCTTGAACAACTTGGTGTTTTAGATGATAAAGGACGACCAAATATAGACTTTGATTATTCTATACGAGGTGAAGAAAAGAAAAGACTTGGGTTACTTAAGTCTTTTATTGCAAAAAACAAAGAAGTTGTCTTTCTTTCTGATTTTAGTGAGTTAAAAGATTTTGAAACAATAAATAAATTAATTTATAGAAAAAATATGCATTGCTTTAAAGTATCATCACCCGTAGACGATGCTTTAAAAAGGCCTTATGCAATTTATGGAAAACTGAAAAATAAAGGAAAGCTCTTTAGAACAAAATCCGTGAAAAAAGAAATTGAACTGAAGGGGCGATGGAATAAAATAAGTGTTGAACAAAGATATTTAGAAAAGTTTGTAAAAGAGATGCTCTGATGAAGTTTCTAGCTTTAATCTTAACATTCATTATGTCAAGCTATTCATTTGCTGATGAAGTGGGTCTACTTTCAGTTTCCCAAAGGTCTGTTACAAATGGAGATCTTGTAAGGCTCAAGATTATCGATACAAGGTCAAAAGACTATTATAGCAAGTATAAAAATAAGCGTGTGGGAACACTAATTTACGTTTTAGATATAATTGAAAAGCAAGACGAATTATATTTTGATGCTATAGTTTCAGAGATGGGACCTAAAGAGAAAAAGCTTGAGCTAGACGACAAGTTTGTTTTAAAGGGCTTGAACTATTATCCATCTAAAAAAAATCAAATGATGGATTTCATAATATTAAATATTCCGATAGAAATTAAGAAGCAAAAATCTCTTTGGTTATATTTTATATTTGTAATAATAGCTTTAGTTGGTGGGCTTTGGTGGTACTCAAATCGAGATTTGCGAAGAAAAACCAAGAAAATAAAACATATTAGACAAGAAAGGAATGAAAAACTTTTGAGTCTTCTGAAAAAAGCACAAAAACCAGATGAATATGCAGAAATATATTTAAAAAGATATGAAATTATGGATAATTTTGAGCTAGATAGTGCCAAGTTTAAGAAAGCTATTGAAAAGATTGATCTTATTCAATATCAAGAACAATGGCCACAAGAGGAGCTTGAGTTAGTTAGAAAGATGTTTGTTTCCATTAGCGATAATATAAAGGTGAAAAGTGGAGTATAAATCATTATATGCAGCTATTTTCGGCCTAGTCGCTTTTCTTTTCTGGTCTATGGAATATTGGAAAGTATTTAAAAAGCCTCAGCTGATTAACCCTGTCGGAAATCCTGGAAAAGGCGTCGGATTAATTCGCGTAGCTATATTTGGTGTTGGTATTGCTGGATGGCTTTTGATTTCATTTGCTATGACTGGACCTAGAAAACCTTTAAAATTTTCACCCAGTAATATAGAGGTTAATGATATTTATTTTGTTGTTGATGTCTCTCGATCAATGCTGGCAGATGATTTAGAGCCAAATAGGTTAGAAGTTGCTAAAGAAAAACTTAGAGAGTTTGCAGCCTTACGTCCTACTGATCGATTAGGTGTCATTATATTTTCGGAAAAAGTTTTTACAATGTTACCACTTACAACGGATCCATCGCTAATTGATCAAATTCTTGGTGAAATTAAAATCGGATTCCTTGGAAGTGGTACTAATATTGGAGATGCTCTAGCATTAGCGGTTGCAAGAGGGCAGGCCAGTAAAACAAAAAACAAAGTTGTCGTTTTGTTAACGGATGGTGTTAATAATGTTGGAAATCTTACGCCTATGCAAGCCGCTGAGATGGCAAAAGAATATAATATAAAAGTTTATACAATTGGTCTTGGTACAAAAAAGAATGCAAAAATTCCTCTAGGTAAGGGGATGTTTGGAATGCAGTATCAAAATATTCCAGGTGGTTCAATTGATACAAAAACATTAAAAGAAATTTCAGACTTAACTGGCGGTAGAACATATATGGCCGATAGCGAAGAAAGCTTAAAAGATATCCTTACTGATATACAAAAATTGGAGAAAACAAAAATTAAGAGTCAGAGTCAAATTGTATATGACGAATTGTTTTTTCCATATTTATTATGGGGAATATGTTTATTCTTATGTGCAGAGCTTCTTAGAAAATTTGGTTTAAGGGAGGTCGCATGAGCTTTACACAGTCAGAATACCTTATTCCATTGATATTTGCTTTAGCTATACTTATTATAGTTTCTTTGAGATTTGAGAATGTTTTTTTTACCTGGGTAAAGGATCATTGGTTCTTTAAAAGAAGAAAGAGAAATATTCTGGCAAGTATACTATATTACTTTGGTCTATTCCTTGTTGCATTAGCACTTTTGGATTTGAGAGGTCCAGAAGAGTATATTACCGGAAAAATTTCAGATCAAAAAACAATTTTATTAATAGATTCATCTGCAAGTATGATGGCTGAAGATGTAAGACCAAACAGGTTTGAAAAGGCAATTGTTTTGGCGAAGCATTATGTAAGGAAGGCTGTCGGTCAGCAATTATCAGTATCAGTTTTTTCTGACTCGATGAAAAGAATTATACCTTTTACCAATGATGTAGACCTTGTTGACGCTAGACTAAATGCTTTAAAAAATATGAAGCTTAATAGAGGAGGAACGGCACTAAGCTTGGCGTTACAAGAATCAATTCAGTATTTCAAAAATGTATCTGAAGAAGGTGAAGGAAATATTTTAATTTTTACAGATGCCGAAGAGACGGAAGGTGGAATTAACTTAGAAATACCAGATGGTATAACAATTGGAGTTGTTGGAGTTGGAACAGCTAAGGGAGCACCTGTTCCTATGAGAAATAGAAACAATACCTTTGTAGGAAACAAGAAATTTAAAGGTGAAGTTGTAATATCGAAACTTGATGAAGCTTTCTTAAAAAAATTAGGTTCAAAAGTTAAAAACTTTAAGTATTGGGTTGCTGGATCATATTCACTTCCCACAGAAGATATTGTTGATTTCTTCTCAAAAATTCATAATGTTAAACAGTCAGAAAATAGCTTTAGAGTTCGACCTGTGATGCAAAACTATCTAATGATTCCAGGTGTTTTGTTATTAGCTTTAAGTTTTTTGTTTAAAAATATGAAAACATTTGTCTACATTGGTATGTTAATCATTTCAGTTAATACGTATTCACAGGAAGAGGAAAAGCCTAAAGAGAAATCTTCTGAGATCATAAAGTTAGAAGAGAAATTTGCTAGAGGCGATATGTCTCGAAATGAAAAGAGATTGTTGGCCAACAAATTACTAAAAGAAGGATTTTCAGAACAGTCAGAGGCCTTGTATGGAGAGATACTAAAAGGTCCAATTACTGAAAAAAATAAAAAAGATTATTTTAATTATGGTGCAGCTCAGTTCAATTCTAAGAAAATTGGGCCAGGATTTAACACATATAAGAAGCTTCATGATTACCTAGAAAAGAAAGACGACAAAGACGATAAGATGTTTAAATCTGTTAAAGATAATATGCTAAAGGCCATACAGTCCTCCTCTTCAAAGTCCGGTAGTGATGGTGATGAGGATGAGGAAAATCAAGACAAGAATCAAAAAGGTAAAAAAGGAAAAGGCAAAGAAAGTAAGGATTCAAAGAATAAAAAAGGTAAAGGTGAGCAGCAAGAAGACAAAGATCAAGACCAGGATGGTAAAGATAAGAAAAAAAAGAATAAAAAAGATAAAGGCAAAGATAAAGATAATGATGGTCAAGATGGTGATAAAAAGAAAAATGATAAGAAGGATAAAGGAAGTGCTGGTAAGGGTTTAGATAAAAAGAAAATGCCAGCGATCTTAAAACAGCTCATGAGTGATGATAATAAATTGCAGAAAAAAATGATTGATACAGGAACAAATAAACGAAAATCTAGAGAAAAGAGAGATTGGTAATGAAGATACTAATTTTACTTATAACGTTATTAGCTAATATTGCTTACGCAGACGAAGTCAAAATCTCTGTGTATCCACAAGAGCCAATTATGGGCGAAAGCTTTAATGTGACTTTTAAAGTCATTTCAAAAAATGGTACTGATCCCATTATAAACTTTAACCCAGGTCCTGGAATAGAAGTAACTGGAAGACAAGAGGCTGGAGTTACAACTTCTACTAGTTATATTAATGGACATCTATCTGTAGAGCGAAGTGTGTCAATAATGTATGAAATGATCGCTACTCGTGCAGGTAGCAAATATTTAAGAAATATTAGTGTCGATATAAATGGAAACGAAATAAGGCACAAGAACGTTAGAATCAGAATATTAAAAATGGCAAAGAAACCAAAAAATATCATGGCAGTTGCTGAAGTAGACAAAGAAGAGGCTTTTGTAGGTGAGTCGATACTTGTAAGATATTACCTTTATAATAGAGTTACAGTTAACACTACAGATATTAAAAAATTTCCAAAATTAAATAAGTTCTTAAAACGCTATCACCAAGAAAGAATGACAGCTCAAAAAGTTAGGTATAATGGAGAAATTTATACAAGAAGGGTTCTTTATACGGCACAGTTATTCGCTGATAAAGCTGGAGATTATAAAATAGACCCTATAACTTTAAGAGTGCAGTATTATCCAAATCGATCTAATACATATTCGAATCTGGGTATTGGTCTTGGTCTCAGAAAACAAATGTCTTCAACTGTAACAAGTAAACCAATCAGAATTAAAGTAAAAAAACTTCCTGTTGCAAATATGCCAAAGTATTTTACAGGACTTGTTGGTAAACATGAATTCTCTCTAACTCAAAATAAAAATAAATTCTTAGTAAACGATCCAATAGAATTAAAGTTTACGGTTAAGGGTAAGGGAGCCTTAGAACTATTTGAAGCACCCAATTTTTTAGACAATCCATCTATCGAAGAGTTTGATGCTAATTCTGATCTTGTTGTTGCTAATAATTTTTCTGCAACAAAATCATTTAATATTACTCATCTGGGGCGCGGGGCTGTAAAGAT
>CAXGOD010000022.1:0-12160 GCA_964011245.1 uncultured Bacteriovoracaceae bacterium
AAGCTACTCTAGCAAAGAGACCCGCTATACAAGTCAGTTTAATTAATTCTTCTTCAGCTACGTCTGGATAACGTTTTTGTAGTTCATAGTGAAGAGTACTATGTTCCTTCCCGCCATCTTTTTTCTTGTTAAACACATCCCAAAACATGATATACTCCCGATAAAGTCATTCTAAATGGAGTTTAAAATGAAGTTACTAATAATTCTTTTTCCTATTTTACTCGTTTCTTGCCAAGATACAAATCTTGCTAAAGGAGACTGTATTCAAAAACCAGATGAGTCAGTTGTTTGGGAAATTTCAAGTATCAAGGATGGGAATGCAACTATAGTTCAATCAGGCCCCATGGCCGCTGAGATTGCGAGAGAAATAAAACTAACATCTAGCTGGATCAAAACGAAGTGTAGAAAATAAATGAAGTTTTTCCTCTTAGCTCTCCTATCAAGCTCATATGCATTTGCACAAGGCACAAGTTTTGTTTGGGAAAGAGATCAAAAAAGACCAGAAAAAGGCCAATGCTATCAAGTAGACACTGAAACACTTGGTGAAAAGTTCAGAACAAAAGTAGACTTAATTGCCTGTAAACCAAAAGAAACTCATTACTTATTCGTGCCTACTAAAAGTAGTTGTTATGAAGTTGATAGTGAGACTAACGGTAAGGGTTATATCAAAAAAGAAAAAATAAAATTTTGTAGACCAGATAAAACGGTCAAAGAAGTTCATTCTTTCAATAAAAAAACTGGTTGTTTTGAAGTTGATGTTCAGACTAAAGGGCAACACTTTCATAAAAAAATTAACGATAAATTGTGTAAGGAAAAAATTTCTTCAACCGCACCAACATTTTTTTACTGGAAATATAAAAAAGAAGGGACTGGTGAGTGTTATAAAGAAATAAAATCAAATGGTGACAGTGTAAACTTAAAAGTAAAAGACGAACAATGCAGACCCAAAAAATATCAATACCGCTTTGTTAGAAAAAATGAAACGTCAGGCTCTTGCATTGAAGAAGATATCAACGATCAAAGATTCTATTCAAAAAAAACAAAGATTGAATACTGCAAACCAAAAGATACAGTTTTCATTTATTATAAAGAAAGAAATAGAAAATATGGTAAATGTTATGAAGTTGATATTGAAACAAAAGGTAATGTTTATATAAATATAGTTGAAGATACTGAGTGCGTACCAGAGTAACAAGAGCTTGAAATCATGAGCTTTATATAAAAAGATAACTATTTACATTGCAAAGCACCAATAAATAAATGATAATGATCCCATCATCTAGACATCCCGCTGATTTTGTTTGGTACGTTTCTCACCGCTGTACGTAAGTTGTTATCAAAGTCATGGAAAGCCGAAAGACAAGGACCAAAACTTTTAGTTATTGGATTCCCTTACAAAATTAATTTCAATTTTTATTAGGCCTTTTAGCTATTAGTTAATTTTATTGGTTCATTGTATTCGCTCGTTAGGAGCGCAAGATGAAAACAAGACCGGTAATCAATTTCGTACTTATGATGAGTATCGCAACTAGTGTAATCTCGTGTAAAGAAGAAGAATTTTACGAGAAAGAGTACATCCAAACAATTCAAGAGGATTATGAGGATTCAATTGTAGAAGACATCTTTGATCCAGCTTCAACAACAGACGACAACGGTGGAACTACTGGCGACAACGGTGGTGGAACTACTGGCGACAACGGTGGTGGAACTACTGGCGACAACGGTGGCGGAACTACTGGCGACAACGGTGGCGGAACTACTGGCGACAACGGTGGCGGCGCAAACCTTGTTCCAGTTTCAGATTCATTTACTCAGAGTGCAAACAACAACAAACTAGACATCCTTTGGGTTGTAGACAACTCTGGTTCAATGAGAGAAGAGCAAGCAGCTCTTGCTTACAACTTCGACATTTTCATTAACAAGTTTATTGAAAAAGGGATTGATTTCAAAATGAGTATTACTACAACTGATACTCGTGGGAATAATGCTGGTAAGCCTGTTAAAGACTCTCTTACAAAATTAACTTCAGAAAAACTTGCAGAAAATGAGCAACAATTCTTACAGGATTTTGCAAATATGATTCAAGTTGGAACGAGAGGTTGGGGAATTGAAAAAGGTATCAAGGCCAGTGAAGTTTTCTCTAATCAATTTGCAAACCATCACTTTAGAAAAGATGCGTACTTCGTAATTGTTTACGTTAGTGATGAAGCAGATCAGTCTAACAAGACTCCAGAGAACCATTTGAAACAAATTAGTAAGTGGAAGGATAATGCTGGTTTAGTTAAGACTTACAGTATTGTTAACATCTCGACTCCTTACAATCCTTCGCAGTATCTAGTAACTGGATATGAAAGGTATGAGGCCATGAGTAATTTAACTGGTGGTTATATCTCTGATATCAATGATAGTTTTCACACCACTTTGGAAAATATGGGGAATGACATTGCCGAGCTTTCAGAAAGCTTTCCACTAAGCCAAAAACCTTATGATGAAAATGTAATTAAAGTTTTTGTAAATGGAAGTGAAGTCGTTAGTGGATGGGAATACGATTCTCAATCTAATACGATAAAGTTCTTATCAGGATCAGTACCAGCATCTAATGCAAATATTAACGTAGCATACGTGGTAGAGTCATAATGAAGAATTTTTTACACCTCCTAATTCTAGTTATGATTCCTAATTGGATTCAAGCTGGAGAAAATGATTTATATGATTTTCTCTGGCTTGATCCTGATAAATCAGTATACGTATTACAAAACAAAATATATCCGAAAAACAAGTCGCTATATTTAGATTTTGGATACATAAATGGTTTATCGAATGCGTTTCAGGATACTACTGGAGCGCAATTAAAAGTTGGGTATTACTTTAAGGAAGAGTGGGCAGTGGAACTGTCTCACTCTTCTTATTCTCACTCAAATAATTCAACTTATGAAAGTTTAAAAGTAATTAATGGAGCTGAACCTTTTAGCAGAAAAATGAAAAAATTAACATCTGCTTTTATTATTTGGTCCCCATTTTATGGAAAGATTAATACGTTTAACAAGATCTTTTATTTTGATTGGTCATTTGGTTTAGGTACTGGGGACATGCAAGCAGAAAGTAATCTTGAGAGTGTAACCAACCCATCACTTCCAAGCTCATTCAAAGGTGAAAGCTATAATCCCCTATTACTTAAATCAAATATTAAATTTCACTTAAATAGAAGAGTTCATTTAGGGGTTGAATTTCATAATGCAAACTTTCAAGCTGGATCACCAAAATCTCCAAGTAAAAAAGAATGGAGACAAATGAATGATTTAGTTTTTAGTCTTGGAGTGTCATTCTAATGAAAAACTTACTTTTAGTTATTACATTCATTATTTCAATTCCAATGACTTCAGCAAAAGCTGATAAAAGAGATATTATCTATAGTGAAGCGAACTCATTATATAAGTCTAAGAATTATTTTACTGCACTCGACAAGATTGCAACTCTTTATAAGTATCAAACACCAGATCAGAATGTTCAACACTTTATAGAAAGAATCGTAAAACATACTGGAACTCACTACTTTAATACATATAAAGATCTAGAGCTAAGAAAAATGAATATTCCAACAACAGACCTTGTTATGGCCAAGAGAAATCTTTATTTAAAAAAGTACAAATACGCTTTAAAAAGGTTAAAAAGGATGCCTAAAGGACATAGATTATTTGCCGAATCTAAACTTGTTACAGGGACGATTTATAACTTCAAAAAAGACTATAAGAATGCAGAAAAGGCATGGAGAAAGTGTTCTGAAGCTGGTCTAAAAAAAGAAAAAGTACATGAAGGAAAAGCAAAAAGATATTTTGCGGTAATTAAAGAAACTTGTATCATTAATATTGCAAGAATGGAGTATAAAAGAGGAAACTTTGAAAGAGCAATTAGGCTTTATGAAGATATCCCTAAAGCTTCTTTTAAATGGCCTTATATTCTTATTGAGAAAGCCTGGGCATACTACTATTTAGGAGACTATAATAGATCTCTTGGTATCTTAATGACGTATAGCTCACCTCTTTTAGAAAGTTACTTTATGCCGGAAGCAGAGGTCCTTAAAGCCTTAAACTATCATAAGCTTTGCTTATATGATGATGCCTTAACTGTAATTAATCATTACTACACTGTTTCAGCACCACAAAGTAAAAAGCTTAAGAAAGTAATTAGATCACAAAAAGGATCTCTATATTTTTATAAGTTAATGTTTACGCCAATCACTGAAACAGAAAAGTCTAGTCGTTTTTTAAGAAACCTTATCACCCAAGTTAGTAAAAGAGTAAAGTATAATTTAGATTTAAATACACTTTATGCATTAAATACAGAACTTATGCGTGGAGATGAGAAGTCTAACTCTAAAAGAATTCTAAATATGAAAACAGACCTAGAAGAACAAATTAATCATTACGTAAAAGTATCAATGTATCGTTTTGTTAATGAGATCCACACTTTGTCAGCAGAAATGTTTAATATTAAACTTGAGATTTTATCTTCAAAGAGAACTCTTATTTATGGAAATAAGAAACTGGCTAAAGAAAAAAGAGGTTCTAAGGACAATATAAAAAGAAAAGAATACCAAGAATTTTGGACTTTTAATAATGCCTTTTGGGCTGATGAGCTTGGAGATTATAGTTTTGGACTTGAATCTAAGTGTAAAGAAACAAAGAGGAGTAGAATATGAAATTCATACTATTTATAACTCTTATGCTTTCAAGCAATATTTCACTAAGTAAAGAGAAGGTCATTTATAAGTATAAAGAGTATGAAAAATTTGACCTAGGAGACATGGAAATTAAAGGTTCAATTGTTGCCCCCGGAGATCTCTCAGTAAAAGAACGTCGAAGAAAAATATTCCATAGGAATCTCTACCAAAAGAAAGACTTCGACAAACTTATTATCCAAGAAATTAAATATATAAGATAAGTACCAATTAGGAGGAAGACATGGAAAACACAACAGCACAAATCCCGGCAGACCAACTAACAAATACTATTGCAGCACAAACTCCACAAGAGTTAAACATGGTTCAAGAATTTGCAAAGTTCATGGATGATGGAGGAATCTTTATGTGGATCATTTTAGGTATATGGGCCTTTGGTGTGGCCATTGCAGCTGAAAGACTTAAGAACCTATTTAAATTTGATACTGACGGAACTAGTCTTATGTATGAAATAAAAAAGAAAGTTCTTACAAATGAAGTTCAAAGTGCAATCCAAAATTGTTCTTCTTCTAAAGCCCTATTAGCAAATGTCATGAGAAATGGCTTAAAAAGAGCAAATCAAACAAAAGAGCAAATTCAGGATGCACTTGAAGCGAGCATGCTTGAGTCTATCCCACATGTTGAAAAAAGATTAAGTTACCTAGCACTTATTGCTAACGTTTCTACATTAATTGGTTTACTTGGGACTATTTATGGTCTTATCCAGTCATTCGCTGCAGTTGCTTCAGCGGATGCTGCTTCTAAAGCGGAACTCCTTGCTCTTGGTATCTCTAAGGCGATGAACACAACTGCTTTCGGTCTAATCAGCGCAATTTCAATTATGGTATTACACTCAATCCTTACTTCAAAAGCTGACAAAATCATTGGAGAAATGGAGCAATGTTCAGTTAGTTTAGTTGATTTACTTGCCACAAAAAGGAGTCAAACTGTTCCTGTATGTGAAAGTAATCAGGACGCTGCTTAATAGTCTTTATTTAGTCAGGAGGTGTGCATGGGAATTCGTAGAAAAAAGCTAACCCAAGATGCAAAGCTAAATTTAATTCCAATTTTAGATGCAATCTTTATTTTTATATTCTTTTTATTGATGTCTGCCCAGTTTATAGATATTTACGAGATTGGATCGGATGCTCCGATTACAACTTCAAGTGAAAATCACCCTGAAAAGAACCCACTTAATTTAACAATTGAATTAAGCAAAAATAAGATAGTGATTAAAAAAGGAATTGATGGTATAATCCACAAAACGATTAAAATTAAAAACCTAACAGAATATAATAAATCACTTCAGGAACTCAAAAAACAATACCCCAAAGAAAATTCTGCCATACTCAAACCTGCACGTAACTTCAAGTATGAAAACATTGTTAAAGTCATCGATCAAACTCGAGAAGTAACTCAAGAAAATGTTTTTGTAACAGCCGTAGACAACAAAAACAGAAAGTACCCTTCAAAAGTTCTTTTCGATAAAATAATATTTGAAACACAGGACTAAATCATGAAAAAAATGTTTTTTGGTGATAAGGGACGTAGAAAATCAGAGCCAATGGAAATTGATATCACATCCCTATTAGATATCCTCGTAATCCTACTTGTATTCCTCCTTAAGAGCTATAATGCTTCTAACTTAAAGTTAGACCTGGTTAAAAACTTAGCAATACCCGACTCGGATGCTAGAAAGCTTGGAGCACATTCTGTGATTGTTCAAGTGGATAAAGATAATAATATTTGGCTTAAGCGCAAAAGAATTGGAAACGTAAACTCTGGTGCTCAAAAGATCGAATCTCTTTATGCTGCACTAGAAAGTGAGCAGAAGGTCTATAAGGAACAAAATAAAAAAGCCAACAAGGCCATCAACCTTGTATTCGATAAAGAACTATCTTATAAAAAAATGAAAAAGATCATGCATACCTCTTCTCTTGCAGGTTACACAGAATTTAAGTTTATTGTTCAAGGAAATTACTAAATGAAATTCATTCTCCTTTTTCTAGTTATTTCAACAAATGCTCAAGCAGCCAAAGATAGATTGTCTATTTTACTTAATCTTATTGATGAAGAAGAAAAGACGATCGGCATGGTCAAAAGAAAAGGCCCTGGTCTTAAGTATAGATTGTTTGAACTAAAATCAGAAAGAATCAAAATTTGGCAAAAGAAAGAAAATGAAGCTTACATGAATAAAAGTACAAAAGGTATAAAAGTTTCAAGAAAGCAGGCTTTTAAGACTACTCGTGCTCTTTATAGAAAAGCTATGAATTATGGACTTAAAATCGTTAAACAACATTCAAAATCAAATATAGTCCCAAGCGTTTACTACACACTTGGACTAAATTCCCGCGATTACTCTCAAGATAAAAAAGAGTATATTTTTTTACAAAAAGCTATAAAGTATTCTACTGCAAATAGCTCTATTAACTATTTTGCCCGTACTTCTTTAGCTGAGTATTATTATAATAATAAGAAATATAAAAGAGCTGTTAAGCTCTATAAAAGAATTATTCGAAATAGCGATGATGAATGGTATACGAAAAATCTATATAACTATGGTTGGTGTCTTTTAAAAACACATAGGTTCACAAAAGCGACTGAAACACTAGAGAAGGCCTATCAGCTGAGTGGTACAGGTAAGTACATTAACTTCCAGGACCAGATTATGGTCGGTCTTACTTCTTTTTACGTTTTAGGAAAGCAAATTCCCCGTGGCAAGAAGTTTATCTTAGAACATGCTCATAATAAATACGAAGCTTTATTCAAGTTTACAAAAAAAGTAGCAGGAAAGGGATATTACCAAGAGAGTTTAGATTTAATTAAAATTATTCCAGATTATTTTACTGATAAGAAAGATAAAGTTCAATTGGCCGATCTAGCACTTTTTGAGTTTGATTTTTTTAAGCAATTTAACCAAAACGATAAGATGTTTAGCGTAGCAAAGCGATTAAATACAATCGCTCTAAATGAAGAGCAAAGAGATGATGCGATTCATAAGATTTCCACAGAAGTTGGAGACCAGCAACAAATTCTCAAGAAAAGCTTTGATAAGCATGGGAATACTTATCAAATTTCTCTTCTAAAAACTGTTAATAAATACTTCGATATCTTAGGAAACATAGATATTAAGAACAAATCAAAATACTTATATTACAAAGCTGAATCTCATTACTCAGTTCATGAATTCGCAGCAGCTCTTCCTTTATACAAAAGTTCTTTAGAGTATTTTATAAAAAAGCCTGCTGAGTTAAATATTACAAAGAAATCGATGGAAGGAATTTTTTCATGTATAGAGTTTTCTAAACTCTCTAAAAAAAACGAGCTCATAGAACTTGAATATGCTTACCAAAAGCACATTGAGTTATGGCCTAGGTCTAAAAAATCCCAAAAAATTTATCCAAAACTATTTTCTCTTTATTTATCTAAGGATGACTTAAAGAAAACACAAAAAACATTAGATCGCTTTATAGCAAGCTTTCCAAAAGGTATAAAAAAACAAAAAGAGCTATTTACAGTACAGCTCGATAAAATCATTAAAGTAAAGGATTCAAACCTTTTGGCAGATAAAATAACCTTACTTAGCACTGGATACTTAAACTTCTCAGCAAAAATGGTAAAGAAAACCGAAAAGATCTTAGCTACGATGCTATTTAATGAATACCAAACTTTTAACTCTAAAGGTGAAAGTAAATTAGCGTTAAATGGTTATAAGAAGATCTTTTATACGAAAAAGTATCCTAAATCTATTAAAGCAGATGCCGCATTCAATATGGGAATTATCTATGTTGACCTTTTTCAAACAAAAAATGCGATAAAGTGGTTTGAAAAAGGGCTTCCTCTCTTTTCACCAAAAGAATTATCAAAAAGAAGAAACTATTTAGATAAAATTTCATTAAGAGCATCTCTCTTACAAGATCTTCTAAATGCAGCTCAATTGAAGAAATTAGTTTTAAGACGTTTTTGCTCAAAAACACCAAAAAAAAATCATGAAACTTTAAACCAAGCTGTACAGTTTGACCTTGCAAATGACTATACAGCGAAAGCCCTTCATACTTATAACACTTATAAAAAATGTACAAATCAAGATATTACAAGTTTAAAAGAAACTATCATGGATCACCTCTATGTTTACAACCATGAACGTCTACTATTGAACTTTATTGACGATGAAAAACTAAGTAAAAATTTTAAGAAAAAGATTGGTCAGTTTTATGAAGCATTATATTGGAAATATAGAACAAAAAGTAAAAGTCTCACAGCTCAATATGTATATCGTATAAAAGAACTTAAATGTATAAGTTGTAAATCATTTATTAAGGCCAACAAAGGTCATAAAAGATTCACTGCTGAAATAAAAAGATTTAAAGCAAAATATATTAGACTTAGCACACCTTTCAATCCAGAAAGGTTTAACGCAAAACTAAACAATAGGCTTACATCTATCAAACCTTTACTTGATAAAGGTGAAAAAATTTTAGAGCTAGGTCATCCAGAGTATTCAATCCTTGTCTTTGAAAAAATGATTGAAATTATTGAACTAAGCTCAAAAGAAATTAAAGACTTGGATCCGACGATTAAAGACCTTAACTTTAAGAAACAATTTAAAGAACAAATGAGTATGGTTGCCAGAAATATTTCGGGGCAAAAACAAAGTATAAAAAAACGTGTTGATTCATTAATCCAAAAAAATAGATTATTTACTCATGAACAACATAAGACACATTATGCTCATGAAATTCTACAAATATCAGATATCAGAAACCCAGCTAGTACTATGGCCAGTACAATGGACCTACAGGAATAAATATGAAAGCAATAATATTAATAATTTTAAGCCTTAGTTTTGCTTCTTGTGCCCTTAAAAAAGGCCCTAGAACTTTGAGCGAAAATGCTTATGATGGTCTTCGATTTGAGTCGCTAAATCGCTATGATTTCAATAGATTAGATCAGTCAAAATATGCTCAAAAAGGCATTGCTCTGTGTCACAAAAAGCAGTATAATGAAGCCTACAAAATCTTTAAAACTCAACTTGATAATCAAAAAGAAAACCCTGTTTATTGGAATCATTTAGCGACATGCTTTTTACTTGAAAAGAAATATCCCAAAGCAAAATTTTATTATGATCTCGCATTAAGTGTTGCTCCAAAAAAATCTAAAATAAAGTCGGTAATTATGAATAATCTTGGTCTGTATTATTTAAATATGAATCGCCCATACCTTGCCCAAGAATCATTTAATAATGCCATCAAGGGTAATAAGAAATATAAAACACCAAAGTATAATTTAGCCCAAGTTTATTTAAAATTCTCACAGTTTAATAGTGCGCAAAAGATCTTAACAAACCTATATAAGAGCTCTCCTAAAGATATTGATTTTATTTATAGTTTAGGTCACTTAAATTTAATGCAAGGGAAATATGCTAAAGCAAATAAGTATTTTTCTTTAATCCCAAAAAAGTATATGCAAAGAGATGATATCGCGACCAACTATGCATTAAGCCTTTATTTTTCTGGTCAGAGTAACAAGGCCTATAAAATTGTAAAGAATGCACATATGGATAACTCACACTACTTATTTGCCCAAACTGAACTTATCAAAAAAATCGAACGAACTAAATAACAGGATTTCGACATGAAGGTAAAAGTTTTAAGGCTGATCTCCGATCACTTTGAACATTTAAGTCTGAATAAATCTAAAATATTAGTAGGTAGAGCTGTTAATTGTGATCTTATTATTGATCATGATTCGATATCTCATTATCATGCCATGATCTACCAGGATGACTCTGGAAACTTAAGCCTCATCGACCTACAAAGTTCAAACGGTACATTTATCAATGGACAAAAGCTTGCAATGCAATCTTTTATCTCTGAAAATGATAATTTAACTTTTGGAAAAGTTCATTCAACTCTTATAGATACTCTAGAAGTGGAAGCTTTGGTAGACGTTGAAGAGAATACAGTTAAGGAAGTTATCACGGAGAAAATCTATATTCCTGAAAAAGGAAGTGACTCTGAGATCCTTATTGACGATGAGTACTGTGATATTGTTTTTAACGAAGAATCATTCTCTCCACTGCAATCTAGCCCTCTTCAAAATGTGATATTTGATAGAGAGAATTATATTGGAAATGAAGAACTTGAAGATGCTTTTGATATAGTTGAAGAAAAAGTAGGTCGCTGTGTTCAGGTGACAACTCTCCTATCTGGTAATATTTTAGAGCAGTACTACTTACCACTTAAAGATATGAGCTATACAGCTTCTGGTAGTGCTAGTAAAGGCCATCTACTAATTGATGTCTTAAGTAATTCCGAGACATTTAATTTCTTAGAGATTCAAGATGAGAATATTACAATAGCAAACCTAGATGGATTCGAATGTAACAGAACGACACTGATTACCTCAGATAATAGTTCCGTAATCGTATTAACTTCCGGGACATTCCAAGTCATGGTTGAAATGAGTGAAGTTCCAGATCACCTCATCGATATTCCAAGATTTGCTAGAGAACATAATTTTTTCAAAGAATCAGCTAAGATTGTTGCTGGAATTATGCTCCCAATGTTGCTTTTATTACTAGTGGACCTCGCACCTGATAAGAAAAAGCCATTTAAGCAATTATCTATTATATATAAGAAGCCTACTAAAAGTAATATTGATGGCAAGAAACTTGCTTCTAAAAATCCTACAAATGAAAAAAAGAACAATGGGCATAAGACAACAAAGCAGCCAGAGAAGAAAATTGCTCATAAGAAAGCTGGTCAAAAAAGCAAACAAGCTCCAGCAAAAAAGGTGGCAAAAGCAGCACCAACAAAAGCTCCAAAAACGAAGAAGTCAAAAGCTCCTGTTAAAGCATATAAGTTTAAAATGGCGAGTAATATAAACAGCATGTTTAACGCTGGAAAGAATGTTAAGTTAGCTCAAAATAGAGCGCCAGCAAGTGTTAGTGCTAACTCTGCTGTGACTGGAGACTTAAATACAAAAGTTACGGGAACTGCAAGTGCTAAAGTTGGAAATATGGGGAGTGACCTTGCAGGAGCTCAGGCAAGCTTTGGTTCTCAAGGATTATCCTCTAAAAAAGGGATGGACTCTTCATATATTCAAACAAAGACTGTTGTCTTAGGAAGTATGGACCCAGAGTTACTAAGAAAGATATTGCAACGTTACCTTCCACAGTTTAGGCATTGTTACCAAAAAGAATTAACAAATAACTCTGAAGATATAAAAGGAATAGTTGATCTAAATTTTGTGATTAGTGGTTCAGGTAAAGTTGGAAAGATTGATATTAAAGCAAAAGATAATCGTTTCTCTAGAAAAGGAATTGATTGCATGAGCAATGTATTAAGTATTATAGATTTTCCAGCACCTAAAGGTGGCGGTCGCGTAGCAGTAAGACAACCGCTAAGTTTCTTCTCTGAAAAGGAAAGAGGTTAATTATCC
>CAXGOD010000023.1:0-11969 GCA_964011245.1 uncultured Bacteriovoracaceae bacterium
GAACGTTTTATAGAGTCTTCAATTGAATTTGACTCTCGAAGTTTCTGAAAGCTCGTTAGGATATGAATTGCATCTAAAATGCATATGGCCAGAATAATCTGAGGGATCATTGCTGTTGTTGCTGTTAGAGTCACACCGAGAAGAGATGCTAGCTCTATGGTCATTATAATAGTCACCAGCCCCATTAATAATAATATGACTGTCGTTCTAATATTTCTAAAAATAATAAAACAAATAATAAAGAGCAAAAGAAGTATCAGTAAAAAGATTAATTTTATATCTCTAACAGTCTCAGTACTCATTGCTTCCATGATCGCTGCAGTACCTGTTATATGGAGTTCAACGTCTTCGATATTTTTGATTGATTCTCTAAGCTCCCGTACTGGTGTTTCATAATCAGGTTTATTATTAAAATAAGGCTCAAGCGATCCATATATAGCTACAGTCTTAAAATCTTTGCTTAAAAGATATCCATTAATACTTTTTTCATTTTTCAGTTTTAAAAGGTTTGATTTAGATATCTTTAAATTTTTATCAAAATAATTATCTAAAAAGATATCTTCTTTAGTTGAAGTTATTTTTTTGTAATTTAAAATGGATTCAACATTAACTATGCTTTTTGTTTTTTGAAGTTTACCAACCAGGGAATCAATTGTTTTGATATTTTGTTCACTAAAGAATTCTTCTTTGAAGTGAGCAATAATGACAAGTCTGTCATCATTTCCAAAAGTCTTTTCATAGTCCTGGAATACAGCTAGCAAGGGGTCGTTCTGATTATAGAAGGCCTTATGAGTGAAATCACTTTTTAAAGAAAAAAGAGTTGGGGCCAATGCTCCTAAAAGAATAAAACACAGGATAAATGCTTTAAGATCATGCCTAATTATTGATTTAATAAAAGAAGTTTTATTCATTTGGAATATATCTTCTATAAATATATTGATACCCAAGAATAGCTAAAATAAGACCAGAGAGAATATCAAATAAATGATGTTGGTGAACTAAAACGACACTCATTGCAATTAATACTATCCAGACCTTTAATAGTATATGAAAACGTTTACTTTTACTTTGATCAATCATCGCAAGTGCAGCAAGTGTTGAGTAAGTTACATGTAATGATGGAAAAAGATTAAAAGGTTTATCAATAGCGTGAAGGGAAGAAAAAATTTCTTGATAACCTTCAACATGATCAACTCTAACGAAGCCTAATTTTCCAGGAAAAAGGACAAAGATAATAGCTGCGACAAAAAGGGTTCCCACAAGACTTAAACAAAAGCCTTTGATTGCGCGAGTATCCTTTAAGACGAAAGCTGCTAAAACAAAGAGAGCATTCAAAGACATATAGATATAAATCATCCAAGGAACGAAGGGAATAGATAATTCAAAGTCTAAGTACATGGGAAAATGTGATGTCTGCCTAGAAGCATAGAAATTACATAAACCATAAATAGCTGGAAATGCTATAGTTGCTAGTGTTCCCCAAATGGAGATGGCACGAACTCGCTCAATATTTGGCAATGAAAAATCCTTCATACAAAAAGTATAACTTAAGTCTCAATATTTATGAAATTTCAAAGACTTGAATATGTAATTAATACCCAGCGCAGCATATAACCCCATACTAAAGTTCAAAATCTTGAATAAATATGCAAGAATGGGCGTTGAATACTCAAGGAATAAACATGAGAGCAAAAAAAATTATATATAAGGGAGAGAATATAGCTCCACCAGAGACAATGAACATTATCATTGCTCTTTCAAGTATGAGTATGCTTGGTTTTATCCTTTATTATGCATCACATACCTCAAATGTTTTTGCTCTTATCATCTGCGCGATTACTTTTTCTCATATTGCAAATACTGTATTTGCACTCTTGCATGAAACCGCTCACTCTGTTTTTCACACTAACAAAACAGTAAACTATATTTTTGGAAACTTGTTCGCTGCATTTTTTCCAACAGCTTATACTTTTCAAAAAAGATGTCACCTTAATCATCATCGTCAGAATAGAACTGACTTTGAAATGTTTGAGGCCTATCACGAAAAAGATAGTAAAGTCTTAAAGACAGTAATGCTTTATTTTATTTTGACAGGTGTTTATTGGACAAACCCTGGTATTGGTTCTTTATGGCTGCTTATATCACCTAATACTTTAATTCATGGACCTTTTAGTGGAAAGAACAACTATAAGCTTGGAAGAATGGGTGGAGCTGGTATGCTTAGACATTTACAATCGGCCACAAAATCTCAAGTAACACAAATGAGACTCGAAGTAATATTCAGTATTATTTTTCAAGTTTCATTATTTCTACTTTTAGATCTAACACTCGTTGGCTGGATTATTTGTTATGCTGGTTTTGCTGTTGCTTGGTCAGGTCTTCAATATGCAGATCATGCTTATACTGCACGAGATGTAAGAAACGGTGCTTGGAACTTAAAGGTTAATCCAATTACCCAAATATTTTACTTAAACTATCATCATCACCTTGCTCATCACCAACACCCACATGTCCCTTGGAACCATTTAGCGAAGTTTGTTGATGACTCTCCTCAACCAACTTTTTGGAAGATCTACTTACGTATGTGGAAAGGTCTAGTCAAAATTGATAAGGATGCACCGGAGAAGATTGATCCGAATTTTGATAGGTTGATTAAAACGGAGCTTTTTGGAGAGGGTGATAGAACTATTTCTTAGATACTTCTTCTTTATTAAACATATCCTTTAAATCTCCTAGCCATCTAAATAATCGTGTAAAAAACATATCATGACTAACTGCCTTGGCAGCATCGACATTCTTTTTTCCCCAAAGATTAAAAGCGATAGACATTTTTTCTTTTGAACATTCTAAGTCACGACAACGCTCGTAAAAGCGCTTATCAATCGCCTTTAAACTATCCTCTTTTTTATAAACATATACTGGTGGTGTTCTGGCAATTTTTTTTATGAGTAGCTCATTTGGAACATCAAATGGGAAATATGTATAATCATCACTTAATTCAAAGCCCGACTGGTGTAACCATTTTAGAAGAATTCCCGAGCAATTATTTTTTCTAAAAGTATAGTCCCCTGCATTCTTGGGGTTTTGAATCCAGTCTCTTAAAATTCGAAGAAGCTCCGCTTTTATCTTTTCATTTGTTGGGAGAATATAACGAGCAAGATACCTTTTTTCATCTACTACATAGTCTTGAACAAGATCTTTCAACTGACGGACCTGAGGGAGAACTTCGTACCCGCCGAAGTAAGCTTTAATATTGTCTAAGTTATAATCGTTAAAATCTGCAATAAAGTCGACGGTTAGATCTTCTTCTGGAGTTAGGCCAGAGTTAACAAATCGAATAACTGTATGCCCCCACCAACTGTAGTAAATAGGTCCAAGGTCGACATACAAAAACTCAATACCATCAAATTTAAAGTCCTCAGCTAAAATGGTCTTTGCCCTTAGAGCATTATTGGCCAAGAATTGATTATGCTTGCTATAGAACTTCTTTTCCTTAATCTTATCTTGCTCAGATTTGGAGTTACATGAGATACAACCCAATATGAGGCATATTACAAAGGCCAATAATTTAAATAAGTTGTTTATTTTCTTCATGTTAGTTCATTCTTTCATAAGTTTGCTGAATAAAAAAGCATCATAATAACACGACTAGTCTAAAGTTATATGAATACTATCATTCTTGTCATTTTGAATTATAATTAAATAATGAAATTATTAATGCTGATACTGATGACATTATCTTTTAGCAGCTTTGCTTATCCTCCAAACAGTATGGATATGACAGAGTACGAATATCGTCGCTATGTTAGACCTCAATTGAAAAGTATTCTTCAGGACTACCAAACTTTACTCTTGCTTTTAAATCCTGAGTTTAAACCAATTAAGAAATCATTCTCTGACATAAAATCTCTTTTAAAACTTAAGTTAGAATTAAAAGACAATTGCTCTGGAAGCCAAGTAAAAAGTTGCATTATTCAGCTTAAAAAAGCGCAAGATATAATCTCTTCTTTAAAGAAAATCTCTAATGGAAAAGTTAATCTTAAAAATAAAGAATATTTAACTATTGATGAAAAGCTAAAGGCACAAAAGATATATGGTGATTATCAAAATCATTTATTGAGAGCGCAGGCTTCAATAGACAACCTAATCTTAGATGTAACCCTAGTCCCCCCAAAAAATCTATATTTGAGAATCCAAAAGGATAATATAAACAAAGTCATTACAAGTTTTTATCTTTTTACAACTGAAGCTTCAGATAATCGTTTTAAAAATGATTTAAATGGCTACTGGTCAAATTTCGTGATGCCTGTTTACAAGTTTATAATCGTAAAAGATCAAAAAAAATATTTTGTTAACAATATTAATGAATTAAATATCCGATGGAATTCTTTAAATGTTCGTCTTAGTAAAAGAGGAAAAAAAGTTTCTAAACAAGTTAAAACTCTTATCAATATAATGCATAACCGCTGGAATAGAGTTCTCAAGGTTACTCTTAATCCAATGAAACACTTAAAAAAAAAGGCCCAGTAAAACTGGACCCAATATAGAATTTTTGCAATTTAATAAATTGTAAAAACTAGATCTTTGTACGACCTCTGTAAGTCTTGATCTTTGTTTTTCTTCTTCTCTTCTCTGCTGCTTCAGATTTCTCTTTTGCTTGGATCGATGGTTTTTTATACTCTTGCTTTGATCTATATCTCTTAACAATTCCGTAGTTGTCGCACATTCTCTTAAACTTTCTAAGAGTTCTTTCAACACCTCTTTCATCTACATCTAATTTGATATTTTCCATTATAATTCACCTCCCATCGCGTAGCATTAGAGCCTGGAAACCAGGGTTAAAGTTTTTTAGTTTGGATAAATTAATTCAAAAGGGGTATATATGTCAATGCTTTGGAGATTTAAATGGACAATCAAATGGGACTTTTCGCCTCCCCAAGTCATTCACAAAATAAACAACCTCTGGCCTATAGATTAAGGCCTACAGAGTTGGCTGACTTCATGGGACAAAATAAGATTAAATCCCGTTTAAATAGTATTAATTTCAATGATTTACCTCATATTGTATTTTGGGGTCCTCCTGGATGTGGAAAAACGACCTTAGCAAATATTTTAGCAGCTAAATCAAAGTTAGAACTCTTCCCTTTTAATGCTGTCCTTGGTGGAGTTAATGACCTACGTAAAATAATTGCTAGAGCATTAGAGCTAAAAGAACTCCAAGGAATTAAGTCCATTATTTTCATAGATGAGATCCATAGGTTCAACAAAGCACAGCAAGATGCCCTTTTACCTTATTTAGAGCGCGGAGACTTTACCCTCTTTGGAGCAACAACTGAGTATCCTCAAACAACTCTTAATAAAGCGATTCTCTCTAGAGTTCAGGCATGGCCACTAGAGAGCTTAGAGACACAAGATCTTAAAGCGATCCTATTAAAGGCTCGTGAAGATTCAAAGCTTGAGGTTTCAGAAGAAGTCATCGATTATATTTCTCAATATTCAAACGGAGATGCCAGAAGTGCTCTTAATCAATTTGAGTTACTTGAAGGTATTAAAGATAAGCTTGATAGTTACTCGCTAGAAGATATAAAAAAAGAGATTTTCACTGATAATAGAAGTTACGATAAAAACTCTGATCGTCACTATGACGTTATATCAGCCTTCATTAAAAGTTTAAGAGGAAGCGACGTCAATGCAGCTATCGTTTGGTTAGCTGTTATGCTTGATGGTGGCGAGGACCCTGAGTTCATCGCTAGACGTCTTATCATCTCAGCTAGTGAAGATGTTGGTAACGCAGACCCAAGAGCGTTACAGGTAGCTACATCGGTCCATTACGCTATTAAAAATATTGGAATGCCAGAAGCAAGAATCATTTTAGCTCAAGGGACGACTTATATTGCAAATGCTCCAAAGAGTAATGCTAGTTATCTGAGCATCGATAAAGCATTGGCCTATGTTCGAGAAAACCCTACCATTGAAGTACCAACTCATCTACGTAACCAACATCCAGATAAGAAAAACTACAAATATTCACATTCCTACCCAAATCACTGGGTGGAACAAGATTATTTAAATGCAAAAGAGAATGAAGTAAGCTTCTTTGAGTCTAGTAAACTTGGCTATGAAAAACAACAGTCTGAAAACTTAGACAAAATGAAATCTTAACTCTACAATAAATCCATGATCGAATACGTTTTAGACCATAATCCTGATGACAGGGTAATTAGTCGTGCCTGTGATATTTTAAACTCAGGTGGCCTTGTTTGTTTACCTACAGATACAAACTGGATCCTACTTGCCAATCCTTATCATAAAGATGGAATGGAGAAACTGTACAAAATCAAAAAAGAAAATCCTCAAAAACATTTTTCACTTCTTTGTAGTAATATCTCAATGGCCAGTGAAGTTGCTATTATCGATAATCAGTGCTTTCGATTGTTAAAAAAGGCCATTCCAGGTCACTATACTTTTATATTTGAAGCTACTAAGAAGATTGGCAAGTCAATTAAGGCATCAAAGACAGATAAAGAAATCGGTATTAGATTTGTTCCATCAGGGCTTGTTCAAACCTTGTTAGATAAATTAGGTGACGTTGTTATTAGTACCAATATTCCAGCCAGTCTTTTCCAAGAAGATGAGACCATTTACTCTTATATGATAGAAGATAGTTCCATTTCACATATGATAGAAATGATTATTGACCCTGGTGAATTTGAATTTGTTGGAGTTAGCACGATCGTGAGTTTTCTAGATGGTCAGCCAGATTTAATAAGAGAAGGGGCCGGTGACCCCTCCCTATTTATCTAAGTTCTGCTTGTTTTGTTTTTGGGTTCTCTAAAGTAATTTTAAAATCGATTGTTTCTAAAACTTCTCCAGGACTTGTTTTTGTTCTTGTTTCTATATTAATCCCGTAAGGCTTAAACTTCTCTGAAAGAGTCTTAGTAATTGGTCTTAATATTTTTCTCATTTCTGAGTATTGAGTCTGCATATTCTTAAAACGAATCTTCATTCCATCAATCTCTGAGTTAGTAGACACTTTTGCCATCCAACTTAGACTATCAAATTCATTTTCAGAGATTATTGCTACAAGATCATTAGCTATTGTTAGCATAACACTAGCATTTTTAGCTGATCCAAACTTAGTATTAATCGCACCAGTTAACTCATCAATATTCGTATAAACATTTGTGATATCTTTTTTAAGAGTTTGAGCATTTTTAAGCTCTATTATCTCAGCTTTTGCTTTTAGAATATTTGAAGATAGCTCATCATTTCGGAAACCTTCAGTCTCAAATGTCGTCATCTTCATCTCTATTTCATCTAATAATGTCTCTTTAGAAGCCTGGAGAGCTGCATATTCAGCTTCAAGAGCTTCTCGTTGAGACTTAGCTCCTGCAGACTTATTTTGCTCAGACATAAATGACTCTTTTAAACGATCAATATCTCTTTTCATTGAATGAATTCTATTCTTAAGCTCAACTTTTCTTTTCATTTCATGCTCTAGGCTAGACGCTGCAAAAGCATTTTTTTCATGAAGCTCTCTAATATCAGTTCCTAGATTTTTAATAACACCGGAACTCATATCATTATCAGTGCCAACTGTTTCAGCTTGTTTTTCAATCTTCTGAGCTCGTGTCATTAGTTTTTTAAGCTGAGTCTGCTTTTCAACATTTGCAGTTGTCTCCTCTTTTAGACCAGATCTCATTGACTGAATATTTAATGCTTTTTTATCAATATAGGCCTTAAGTTTTGCTGCTTCATGATCAAGACGAGTATTTTCAGCTGTTGCCTTCTTTAACTGTGTTTCTACTTTCGTAGACTCTTTTTCTAATTCATGACGACTAGCAGTCATCTTAAGCATTGCTGACTTTCTAACATGAATACGCTCTTCAATCTGATTTCTTTCTTCAGTTAAAGAAGCAAATCGTTTTTGAAGTTGAGTTTTCTCAGTTTTAGTATCTTTTTGAAGATTAACAGTGACAACATGAACTCTTTCAAAATCAGCTTCTAAAGACTTATTCTCTTCTTCTTTAACTCTAATTTCTTTCTTAATTTCATCACATGTTGTTTTCAATGTTCTATGTTCAGACTTTGCACCTTCTATTGCAGCTTGAAGCATTTCATTCTGCTCTTCTAGTTGTGGAATTTCTTTTTGTTTATCAGCGACATAATTCTTAATATTTCGAACTTCAGTTTCAACATCATTTTTACGAGACTCAACTTCTTCAAGCCTTACCTTTAAGTGAGATATTTTCTGATCTACATTTAATTTATCATTCTTTTTTGTAGTATATTCTCTATTAAGATAGTCCTGCTCATTTTTAAGAGTAACAAGCTTTGCATCAATGTCTGATAACTTCATTCTATCTTGATCAATTGCTTGTTCTGTAGCATAAATGCTCTCTTTAATCTTAGAAACTTTGTCAGCAACAGTATGGATATACTCTTCTCTTTTTACTAAACGTTCTTTCCAACTAGCTCTTTCTTTTAAAACTCTTCTATACTCTGTTGCTATTTCTTCATGCTTTCCTCTTACATCATCTACTTGTAATGCAGTATTGGCATGAATCGCCTTACATCTTTCTATGTCCTTTTCTTTTATAGACATATTTGATTTGATCTCTTCTATTTGTTTTACAAACCTATCAATCTCATTATTATTTGAAACAATCTGCGATTTCATACCTGAAATAGACTGTATTACAAGCTCACGCTTTTCATACCAATTATTTCTACTATTTTCAGCATCAATGAATCTATGTTTTGCACTTGTTGCATCTTTTTTAACTCTATCACTTTCAGATATCAAAAGAGCATACTGTTCCTTTAAAGAATTAGCCTCTTTTCTAAGTTTAATAATATCTGTTTCATATCTTGAGAAGTGAAGCTTATTTACTTTTATTGAATCATTTAGTTCTTGTTTTTCTCTATTCAGCTCATATATAGATGATTCAAGAGACTGTATATTTGCTTTCTGAGCAAATACACCATTTTCAAGTTTAGATTTTTTAGTTAAAAGATCATTAGTCTCTTTTTCTAGTTCCGTTTTTTCAGAGTGCCTTACTTCTACTTCTAAAACATTCTTACTATGCTCAGTTTTAAGGGCCTTAATATTGCTTAATAACTCATCTCTTCTTCGAGTCAAAGTCGTTTGCGAATCTCTTAAACGTTCAACTTGTGTGAAGTTTTCATCATGTTTAGAATCTAACCTAGAAAATTGAACTTCTAAATCTTTTACATGGTGTGAAATTCGTTCATTTTCTCCATTAAATTTAAAGATCTCTTGATTTAAAAGATCAACCTTCGCTTGGTATTCTTTGATATTTCTAACAATTTCTTTATGTTCACTAGTTAAGTTCTTATTCTCAACTTGGGCTTTTTGATAATGAAAATCTTTTTTCTCAAAATTTGTACTTAGAGTTCTAAAGTTACGAGTTTCTTTAGCAATCTCTTTCTCAACTTTTTCAATCTCTACTAGCATAGAAGTTAATTCTTCTTCCATGCGACCCATCTCACCTTCTTTTAAGTAAATATTATTTAAAAGGTTATGGTAATCACTAGTGATGATCTCTCTTTGTCTTTTCTTATCTGAGATCTCACCTTCTAACTCAACTTTATTAGTTTGAAGACGGCCAAGTCTTGCTTCGTCATTAATTCTGTCATTTTGAAGTTCTTTGATTGAGGATTCAACATGGGACAAATCTCTTTTAGTCTCATTAATCGCTTGAGTAAGTTTTTCTATTTTATAGTGGTTATCGTCTTTAAGCTCAACTAGAACTTTTAAATCGCCTTTGTTTCTATCAAGTTGCTTTTCAGCATTTGCTAAAACCTTTTTATGAGATTTAATTTTCTTAGCATTAACTTTAATGAAAGTTGGATCAATTGGTTTAACCAATTCATTATCCCGAACCTCTACTTTTGTAGCTGCTTCTGGATTTAATTTTCTTTCAATGTTGTTAAATTTTGCTTTTAACGAGTTTACTTTACGATTTTGATCAGTCATGGCCTTTAATACTCCTCTATATTATTTTCACAAATATAGAGGACTCAATCCATAGGGCAAAACTGGCCCTTAAAAAAGGCTTAAGGTGTTTCTAATATAGTTAGTGAGCTACCATATCGTCGTACCTTGTCGGCTTTAGAATTATACTTAACTGTGGCATTTCCATTACATACCTGCGCTGAAGAGCCCATATAAAAAAAACACAGGTATTCCATTCTGTTTTCGTCAGTTATTCCTGCATGGTTCTTCTCACACTTTTTAAGAGTTTTATACTTATTGGCCAATACAAACATTGTGGCAATTGCTACGTTTTCAGGCTTATCTAAGTCGGTATTATCTATATTAAATCTCTCAGGTACATAATCTTCTACATGTTTTATCTGGGTTGCTCCATGGCTATTATCTTCATTGCCCTTAAAGGTTAAAAACCATAGCGGTCCTGTCGTTAAAGCAAACTTAAGTCCGCCACCTACTTTTCCATATTTTTTCATATCCGTGATAAGCATCTTGCATACTGGATACAGTTTGAGCGAAGCTTGTGTTCACAAGCCAAAATGCCATTAATAAAGATACTATATTCTTAAAGTACATATACTTCTCCACTCTTCATATCGGTGGAAACAGCAAAATACCTTAGTACCACAGTCAGTAAATCGGTAGAATTAGCTACTTATATTGAGAAAATGAAAGTTGTTTAATAAATTTAAACTCATTTTTGGATATTTTTCGAGAATTCTTGCTCGTCTTTAAAACTTCAATCTGAATGTCATGAGGAGCTGTTTCATCCCCCCCAAAATAAGGGAAAAGTGTGTAACCTGTCACTTTTTCTTTATCACAGGCCCTAGGTAAAGTAACAGTATGTCCATTTACCGTAAATTCATATTCTGAATTGTTTTTAATATTTATCTTAGCGTCACTAATATCACCTTGCATTACTGCTACTACAAACTTAGAAGACCTTTCTTTATTAGCATATGAGTAGGCCATAATTTCGATTTGGTCATTTAACCATCTCCAACCTAGCCTAGCTGAGTGTGTATGATGATGGGTCAAACAATCTGAAAAGCCATAGAGCTTATTTATATCTCCTTGGTTTCTAGGGTCCTGTGTTTTATAAATCGCAGATTCATCAAATTTAAATTTAAATATTTGCTCGTTACTTGTTTGGAGACTAAAGCGAAACCCCGAGCTATGTGAACCTTTCTTAATCTTAAAGACTCCATAGTTACAAGCTGTCGACATTAGTGAAATCAATATAAAGAGTACCAAGTTTTTCAAAATTATCCTTTTAAAGTATTTAGATCATTATAACGAAGAACTGTTTTTCTAAAAAGGTTGGAACTCTTTACCAAATGGCCGACTAAAATGGAAAGTCAGGCCGAAGTAGATGGCAATTATAGCCATTTGGATTGTTTTTTAAATAATCTTGATGGTACTTTTCTGCAACATGGAATTCTTTATATTCCTCAATCGTTGTTACAACTTTATCTTCGTATGTTTTCGATTGATCTATTTTCTCAATAAGATCTTTTATTGTTTTTTTCTCTGATTCAACATTTGTAAAGATAGCGCTTCTATATTGAGTACCTTTATCATTTCCCTGTCTATTTAAAGTCGTAGGATCATGAATCCTAAAGAAGAATCTTACTATAGCTTGAAATGAAATTTCATTTTCATCATATTCAACTCGGACTGCTTCAGCATGTCCCGTTGCTCCTGTCTTTACATGATCATAGCTAGCTTGATCATCTTTTCCACCAACATAGCCTACTTCTGTTTCTTTAACTCCAGGTAAAGTTCTTAAGTACTTTTCCATTCCCCAAAAACATCCACCAGCAAGATAAGCAAATTTCATTTTTTTGTCCTTTTTAAAAAATAACTTCTTATACTCAGCATAACCTTCCTTTTCTAAATTTTCTACAGGAATGAACTTTAAGCTTGCTGAGTTAATACAATATCTAAGTCCAGT
>CAXGOD010000024.1:0-11916 GCA_964011245.1 uncultured Bacteriovoracaceae bacterium
GCAGTTGTTGAATATACCTTAAGTACCTTATTTCATCATTTTACAAAGATTGAAAATCACCTTCACTGGGATGAAAATCGATTATGGGATAGAAAACTTCTTCGCGATCAAAAAGTTCTTATCTTAGGCCATGGGCATGTAGGAAAAACACTTGCAAGATCTTTAGATCCGCTTTGTCGAGAAGTTCATGTATATGACCCTCATCAAAAAAGTGAATTCCAAAATCCTAATTTTAAAACTGAGTTCAGCTTAGACATGTTTGAGGGTGTTCAACTTTTAATACTCGCAGCGAGCTTGAACGAAACAAGTAAACATATTGTAAACGCTGAAGTTCTAAAAAAACTTGATTCTGAATGTATAATCATTAATCCCGCTCGAGGCCCTCTGATTAAAGAAGATGACTTAATTCACTATTTACAAAAAAACCCAAGAGCATTTGCTTATTTAGATACTTTTGAGGAGGAGCCATTTAAGCCTGGATATCTTCATGATCTAAAGAATATAAATAAAACATCTCATATTGCGGGAGTCTATAATAAACTAAACAAAGATATTATCTCTTTTGAGTATCACATCATTAAAGAATTCTTAGAGTATTGTGACAATAATAACTCTCAAAAATTTGCGAACGACTATAATGAATGTTTATTAAAATCTAGAATTTCAAACAATATTTTGATTTAATTATGAGTCAGGATATTGAGCAAATTATAAAATCACTAATGCTTCCGGCTGACTATATTATCAGCAAGAGAACTGTTAACGAAGAATCTTCTTCTTTCGTGAACTGGAGAGATGATGTCTACGAAAAACTCGAAGGAAAAAATGCGATTATTCTAGGGGTACCTTTTGATACAGCAAGTGTTGAAAGAGGAGCCGCACTTGGAACAACATTTTTACGAAAATATATAAAAAGTATTGCTCCCGAGGAAGACCTTATAGACCTAGGTGATATCAAAGTCATCCCTCACTTCATCCATGATAGATACCTAAACATCGCAACAATTGATCAGTTTCAACAAGATTTTTTCCAAGATAAAAATTTACCCGTAGCACCTTTAAGTGTTGCGCAAAGAGTGTGTGAGGAAATTTATCATTTTCACCCTACTAAAAAGATATTTGGACTTGGTGGAGATCACTCCATCTCTTACCCGTTAATTAAAACCTGGTTTAATTCAAGAAAGAAGTTAGGAATAAAAACGGCCATTATTCATTTTGATTCAAGATCTGACTTAAAGCCTGACTCAGTAGGGCTAGAGCTAAGTAATAAGTCTTGGGTATATGAGCTAAATAAATCAATAACTTTAACGAATGAACTTATTCAAATTGGTCTTCAAGAGGAAGATGAAAATGCTTCATTTTGTACTCAGTATACCGCAAATTATACAAAAAATAATTTAAGCCAAGTCCTAAACGGAATTTCTGAACATCTTAATTCAAACAATATAGAAGAAGTTTATATAAGCTTTGATATAAGTTGTTTAGATAAGAACTATGCCAGCTGTACAGCAAGCCCTACAGAAAATGGCCTCGAGCCTCATCACTGTACTTATCTTATTCAAGGGATCGCCCAGTCAGTAAAAGTGAGTGGTTGCGATATAGTTGAAGTGGCACCCAAAATAAATAATCCAAATCCAAATCCCTTATCAAGTGAACCAAATACAACATTAAATAATAGTGCCTTAATTGCGAACACATTAATAGAGGTACTTAATAATGCCGGTTAAGTTTCCTCCTGTAGAAGAAGCTAGTGAGGATGGCCTTCTGGCCATAGGTGGCGACTTAAACTCAGATATCCTTATTGAGGCTTACTCAAATGGAATATTTCCTTGGCCAGTTCGCCCTGATTATCCCATGACATGGTTCTCTCCTAATCCTCGTGGAGTTATCGATTTTTCAGATTTTAAAATTGGTAAAACACTTACAAAATTTTTAAAAAAGTCTCCCTTTATTGTAAAGTTTAACTATGACTTTCCAGCTGTCATACAAAAATGTAGCGAAACTATTCGTAAGCATGAAGTTGGTACTTGGATTCACCCAAGTATTATTAAAGGCTATACAGACCTTTTTAATAAGGAGCTTGCTTACTGTGTTAGTGTCTATGAAGATGATGAGCTCGTTGGTGGTTTGTATGGTGTTTGTATTGGTGAGATGATTTCAGGTGAATCAATGTTTCATACTAAAACGAATGCATCTAAAGTTGCTCTGGTAAGCTTAATAAACCTTTTAAAGTCTAAGGGATTAAATTTTATTGACACACAAATGGTAACACCAGTTATAGCTGGCTTTGGAGGGAAGAATATCCCCCGCAAAGAATTTATTTTAAAACTTAAGAACTTGGATAAAAACCGTAAAAGGTATGAGATCTTTAGCTAGCGGCTAAAGCCCCATTATTTAGATAATCAAGCCATTCAGCATAAGCTTGCTTGAAGCTCTCTTTCATTTGTTTCATTTCAGCTTTAATTTGTTCAGCTTTTTGTTTTGTACTTTCATCAAACTTAGAATGCTTAGACTTCATAAGCTTCTTGTATTCTTTGTTCATTCTCTGAAGTTTTTTCTTAGCAGTAATCGCCTGAGTTTTTAGTTCAGCTAACCTTGCTCTTACTTCTTCTGAGAATTCGCAAGTTTTATTTTGCTTGTACTTTTCTTTCATCTTCATCATCGACTCAAGAACTTGATCATCAGGAACTTTTTTAAGATCACTTACAAGCCCCATTTTCTCCCATGTCCAAAGAATCCATTTTGTAGCGTCGATATTATACCATCTATAACCATTCCTATAATCTAATTGATATGCATGGTGAAAGTTGTGATAAGACTCACCAAACGTTAAGAATGAAATTAAAGATGAATCTTTTGCCGTAAGAGCATCATCATATGGCTTGTTACCAAAAGTATGGCAATAAGAATTAATAAAATATGTAACATGATGAACTAGAACCAGTCTTAGCATTACAACAAAAGCAAATGACCCAATAAGTGCACCTGTTAACAAGTAAAAAATCACAAAAGGAATTAAGTTCGAAATGATCATAATTGGATAATAATAATTGTGCTGCCACATAACCATTTTATCAGCAAGTAAGTCTTTACCTAAAGGAGAAGGCTTATATGTCTTAAGCATAATCCAACCCATATGAGCAAAGAAGAAACCTTCATTTATATTATAAGGGTCCTTTTCAGTATCCTCATATTTGTGATGAACTCTGTGATCTGATGCCCATCCTAAAACTGGATTCTCTGCAGTTGAAGCTCCAACAACTAATAAGAAAAACTTTACAGGCCAAGAAGCTTTAAAAGCTCTATGAGAAAATAATCTGTGATAACCAGCAGAAATTGCAAAAATATTTAAAGCGTACATTATCCCACAACCTAAAAGTAATAGAGGTGAGAAGACTTCATATTTAAAGTGAAAATACAATGTAATTGCAGCAACAACAGGCATTCCCCAAATAAATAAAGATTTAATAATAAAGATGTTCTTTGGCTGGTATTTTTTTAAAAATTCTATCACGTAAACTCCTTAATCTCTCAACACATTACCCCATTTTAATTTTACAAACAATAGAAGAAATTGATTCGAATACCTGATATTGGTTATTTAAAACTATTTTGAAACAGTTTCTACTAAGTTTACGCCACTGTTAAAGTCAGAGTCGCTGTAACTTGGATGTAACACGAGTGCTGCAGTGGGGCATACATCAATACAAAGCATACATTGAGTACAGCTTTTAAGGCCAATTATTAAGGCCTTTGGTGCTTTACCTTCAGTCAGTTGACCTTGGTTTTTTTCTCCGGAAATTTGGATGCATTTTGAAGGACATATGTCAGAGCATAGATAACAAGTAGTACAGTTCCAATTCCCTTCAAAATCTAGTTTTCTTCCAGGGTATTTGTAATGGCATGCTGAATTTGTCGAAGCATTAGACTCTTGAAGAAGTTTATATTTTGTATTGATAAAGACTTTTAGAAACATAAGCCAAATAGCTTTAAGATAACCATGCTCTTTATATTTTTTTAAATGAATAATCATCTACCTTTCAACCTCACTCATCTTAATACCTAATGAAATCCAAAAGACTTCTAGATCTTCAAGTTTTTCACCAACGATATTATTTTCAAATACACTAAGTAGCTTACTTGAGTTTGAGGAACACTTAACTCTGTCTGTAAGCTTTTGATCTGCAAAGCTTGCCCAAATATCAATTAGACCATTACTAGATTCAAGACTTTTATACCTTGAGTCAAAATTTAATGTTTTTGAATTTTCAACAGCTCTACGATACAAAACATCATCAGTTATCCCCATAGATGTTTTACAATTATTAAAATCCAAAACTTCTTCGGATAGAATTCTTCCAGCAGGAATATTATCAAGAACTTGAGTTATTATTTTGATTGATTGAAAAACTTCTTCTACATAAACAAGAAATCGATCGTAAACGTATCCATTGACTCCAAGTGGAACTTCAAATGAAACTTCTTCGTAAAAGTAATACGGTGCCCTTTTTCGATTATCATGATTTACACCGCTGGCCCTCAGACTGGGTCCACCAACTGCAAACTTCATGGCCTCCTCTCTTGAAACCTTTCCACATTGTAATCGATCTACCCAAAAAGAGTTATTGTAAAAGAACTTGTATTCATCCATCAAATGCTTTTCTAGATTACTTAGAAAGTCCAAACAGCTTGCCATCCAGCCAGCAGGAAGATCATCTCGAATACCACCAATAGCAATTGTATCATGTAGGCTTTTTCTTTCTGAAAAAGAATTCAGTTGATCAATTGTTCTATTATACCAATAAAGAGTTGTATTAAAAAAAGAAACATAATCCGTTTTTGATGCTAACTGCATCAGAACTCTAAAGTGATCCTTTATTCTTACCAACTCAGAAAGGATCATTCTCAATCCTTTTGCTTTGTCGGGAATTTCAATATCATTCCCCTGCTCAACTAACATCGCCCAAGCAAGATTCCAATGGAGCCCAGCGCTTTGACTTGCAAGGTTGATCTTTTGTAGAACTTGATCTACATCTAAACTCTCTAAAGACTTTTCTAATCCAAAATGATGGTATCCCATATCAAGATGACAATTTGAAATGATATCGTTATCAAGCTTTACGGAAAAGAATATATCATTTGTATTAGTAGGAAAATCCAACCCTATAATAAAGCCATTGTCATGACTTTTAACTTGTTCTTTAAATGAATCGTCATTAAATTTTGAAAAGTTTTTTCGTAGTGGATAATCAGATGTTTTTTCTGAAAAAAGTTTTCTTTGAGGTATATAGTCAAAGTGTACTCCAAACATCTCATACACTTCAGACTCAAATATTGCAGCATTCTTCCATATTGGAGCTACACTATTTATTAATTGCTCTCTACCAAATGAGCTTCTAACAATTAATATAGTGCTATCCTGAGGATTCTGCAGAAAGTAACGGATAACAAACTTAGAGTTTTCAACATCATCTACGATACAAATATCTTTAAGCCAATAAAATTTTAAATGCTCAAAAGCATATAATAAACTTGTTTCCAATAGATCTAGCGAGACTTCTGCTTCTACACTAGAACCATTCCAAACATGCTTATCTTCAGGTAGCCACTTAGCAATTTGTTCTTTTAAACTCATCTTCTAATCCCCTTGAGCTTATTGAGCCCAGCAATAATCTCTGGTCTAGAAGGGGGATTTCCATGAATAAAAAGATCCACAGGTATATGTTCTTGAATATCATTTACAATATTATAAGAGTTTAGATGCCTAGTCATAGAGTCAGAGTTCCCAATAACAACAACATATTTTCTGCCAACGAGTCTAGAATATTCAAGTTTAATATTCTTTAAATTTTTATAATTAATAATTCCAGAAATAACGAGAAGGTCAGGTTTCAAACTTGTTGAGTCCCTATCAGCTAAAAAAGCATCAGTATGTGAAGATTCAAAAGACAGATGACTTAAAATTTCTTCAGATGATCCAGCTCCAGTAACAAAAACAGGTACAAAAAAATCGTCACTGGCCCACTGGTCAGCGCTTTCTCTGATTCTTGTCAAGAATGACTTTTTTATCCCATTTGCAGGAGCCTGTGATTTTTCTATTTTCTTACTCATTAATAAATTATATCCCCAAGGTTAGACTTAGTCTTCCCTTGCTTTCCTCTTTTAGCCCAATGAATATCTTGTGGAAATGAAGGTCTGTTAACCAGAAATTCTTTATCTTCTTTTGCTGAACACGAATATGACTTTCCTCCCACTGGAACCCATGAGTATAACTTCATATGACTTCCTATGGCGCCTCGATCATAATCGATATAGCGATAAGATGCTCTTTCTCTTTTTCTAATCGTTTCTATAGTATTTACAGCTGTTTCCATCGCAGCATCAATATCTCTGGCAGAACAATTCAGTAACTGAGTCTTCATAGGAGCTGCTCTTGTGTCTTTTGCGATATATGGATTCACTTCCCACTTATTACCATTACATTCATAAATATAGCCTAAATCATGAAGGTCATGAAAAGCAGTATAGTAAGCAAAAAACCAGTGTCTTGCTGGATTTTCATTTATATTTGTTGAGGTAATATATTTAGAACATGTTTTATATTGAGTATGATATTTTTTAAAGTTTTTAATAAATCTCTTATAGAAAGGTTTTACTTTCTTTTTTACTTTACCAAAAGTTGAATTAAGTTTAAGTGCTTTTTCTCTGATTTCTTTGGCACTCTTTGCAACAATCTCGTCTGATGATATATAACTCATATCCTTCCAAAGGTAATCATATAGTTTATAGCAAGACAAACGCATTTGGCCTAGCCTCTTTACTGTAAAGATTGTTGAATTTTTTTCCATAAATGTTAAGGCCTGTTCGGTTGTAACCTCAGAACCCATTCTGTATCCAGGAAAATATTTTTCTGCAATTCTGTTTGCTCCATATCCATTTGTTATAAAGGCTTTTGCATACTCCCAATCAACAACTTCTTTTAGGTCAATTAGATCTTTAACAGCCTGATATTTTTTATGTCCGTTTTGAACGGCAACTAAAACCAATTTTGAATTCCATTGCTCTTTTCTTAAACAAGCTCCAAAAGGACAAACTTTTTCAATATAGGCCCCCACTATTCTTACATCAAAGAAATGAGTCATATGATACTTTTTAAAATAATCTTTCCCTCCAAACACTATAACTTTTTGAGGAAGATTCAGTTGATCTAAAACTCTTGGAAGAACACCTATACTGAAGGGAGGTTTTGAGATCGACTTTTTATATTTTTTTAACTTATCATCTTGTTGGCAAAACTTTCTTGCAACATACAACTGGCCACTAATTAGATCTATCTCGTGCCCGTATAGGCTTTCTTGAGGTGTCGTAATAATTACATTGGCCGTTTTCTTCTTTAAATCAATCCCTGGAGCTACATCAAAAAACCTATGAGGAACAATTTCCTTTTTTCCATCTAATAATTGAAATCGCTCCGCTGTCTGAAACCACCTAGGTCGAACCTGTGATACAAATGCATCAACATAATCCTTTGTTCCGAATACAAGGGCATCTCCACCACTTGTGCCACTATTGCGCTTTGTACCAGAGCAGGACGCTAAGAGAAGAAGTTGTAAAATAATAATAATTTCTAAAACTAATTTGTTCATTTTTATTGACTATTCCTTACAAATAACTCAGTATAATTCTTCGCTAGATGATTATGCTCGAGTGGTGGAATCGGTAGACACAAGGGATTTAAAATCCCTCGGCCTTATGGCTGTGCGAGTTCAAGTCTCGCCTTGAGCACCAAATTTATCTAGCTTCAACAAACATATTTTCTCTAATTTACCCCCCATTTGGCAAACTAAATCCTTACAAAATCAATTGTTTTGCTTTACGCATAATGGTCCTATTGCATAGAATATGGACATTGTTTAAATTCACACTTATTACTGCTAAACAAACTAAAAAATGAGACAAAATGGAAAAAATAACAGCAATAATTCCAAGCTTTAACGAGGAGCACAATATTGCAGGCGCTATAGAGTCTTGCTTATTTGCAGACGAAATCATCGTAGTTGATTCATTCAGTACAGATAAAACAGTTGAAATCGTAAAAAAGTATCCTCAAGTAAAACTTCTTGAACATGAGTACGAGCATTCAGCAGCTCAAAAAAATTGGACTATTCCTCAGGCAAGTCATGATTGGATATTCTTATTAGATGCAGATGAAAGAACTAATGATGAATTAATTCAAGAGATGAAAAAAACTATTGAAAGCCCTGAGCACGTCGCTTACTGGATTGGTCGAGATAACTACTTTATGGATAGAAAGCTAAATCATGTATGGGCCAGCGATGCTGTCATACGTTTATTTAGAAAGAGTAAATGTAAATATGAAAATAAGCATGTCCATGCTGAAATACTAGCTGAAGGTACCATTGGAAGACTTAATGGAAAACTAAAACACGACACTTACTCAGGCAAGGGACTACATGCTCACCTTAGAAAAGGTGAACGTTATACTACGTGGGCCGCACTTGATAGAGTTAAAAAAATTAAAAAAGTAAATTCATATCACCTAATAGTTAAACCATTATTTGCTTTCTTTAAAAGATATATCCTTAAAAGAGGGTTTCTTGATGGTATTCCAGGTCTTGTTATTTCAGCCATGGGTGCTTGGAATGTTTTCATCAGAAACGTAAAGGTCTGGAGAATGCACTCAGGTGAAGAGTTTAATACAGAATTATGATGAATATTTGCTTTATTAATACAAATAAAGCCTGGGGCGGAGGTGAAAAGTGGCATTACGAAATGTCAGTCAAACTCAAGCAACTTGGTCACAATATTACAGTCATCACTAATACCGAAAGTGAACTCGCTAAGAAACTCTCCACAACGAATATTAAGACAGAATCCTTTAATATTGGAAAATTAAGTTTCATTTGCCCTCTTACCTATAAAAAGATCAAAAGATATTTCCTGAATAATAAGTTTGATGCAATCATCATGAACCTTCCTAGTGATGTAAAAACTTTTTCAAGACCTGCCAAAAACAGTGGTATAAAAAAAATTATCTATCGCCGCGGAATGAATCACCCAATAAAGCCTTCTCTAGTAAATAAGATTATTTACAAAAAATATGTCACTGACTTCATTGCAAATTCTGAGGATGTAAAAAAGTCTATTTCTAAGTTTATTCCTGAGCTTGAAGACAAAGTTAGTGTTATATTTAACGGTATAAAAGTTGACAGTATTCAAGAAGTATCTCCAAAAAAGTCAACGGAAAAAATACTTATTGGAAACCTTGGGCGCTTAGTAGAGCAAAAAGGGCAAAGAGATTTAATCCTATTGGGAAGAGAATTAAAAGAAGCGAATACTCCTTTTCATATTTATATCGCTGGGGACGGTCCTCTTAAAGAAACTCTACAAGCTGAAATTAATCAATATGATCTTGCTGACTCTATAACTTTGCTAGGTATGGTTCCTGCAATAGAGCTCTTTGAAAAAGTCGACCTTTTTCTTTTTACTTCTCGCTTTGAAGGTTTATCTAATGCTCTATTAGAGGCCCTACAATTTAGAAAACCGATTATTTGTTACGACACTGCCTCAAATTCAGAAATTGTCTTTGATTACGATAATGGTTTTTTAATTAAAGCTTATAATGTTAAAGAGATGATGAATAAAGTCATTGAGTTAAACTCAAATACTGAACTTTATAAAAAAATGCAATCAAATGCCAAAGTCACTTTATTAACAAAGTTTGACCAAGATAAAATGATACATAAACTAGAAGAGCTTATTAAATAATGAAGATACTAATCTTACAAACAGCATTTATTGGTGATGTTATCTTAGCAACAAGCCTTGTTGACCTTGCTAAAAAGAGCTTTCCAGAAGCCGAAGTTCATTTTCTTTTAAGAAAAGGAAATGAGGGTCTACTCAAAGGTCACCCTAATGTAGATAAGATTATCGTTTGGGATAAGAAGAAAGGAAAGTATCTAAACTTAATTTCACTGGCGTTTAAATCCCGAAAAGAAAAGTATGATTATGTTTTAAATATTCAAAGATTTGCAAGCTCTGGTATTTTCATGGCCCTTTGCGGAGCTCGTAAAAAGATTGGCTTCAATAAAAATCCATTAAGTTTTCTTTTCTCCCATAAGATTGAGCACAAAATACCATACCCTGCTGATGGTAGTTTTCTACATGAGGTCCAAAGAAACGCATTACTACTGGCCCCTATTGTGGAGAATTTTATTTTACCAGAGGCTAAATCTATTCCACCGACTCTACACTTTAATCAATCGGATATTGAGAAAGTTAAGACCTTTGAAAGCGAGACATATATTGTTCTTGCTCCTTCAAGTGTGTGGTTCACTAAGCAGTGGGCTCGAGAGAAATGGATTGAGTTAAAAGAACTCTTAGCTAAAGACTACCAACTTCTTTTTATAGGAGGACCAGATGATAAAGAATATATTCAAACTATCATTGGGAGCACAAACAACTGTTCCAATCTTTGTGGAAAGCTAAACCTAGTTCAATCTTCTATATTAATGAAAAATGCAAAACGCGTTTTTGTTAATGATTCAGCCCCTTTGCACTTAGCAAGCGCTGCTCAAGCTAAAACGACCGCAATATTTTGCTCTACAGTTACTGATTTCGGGTATACTCCATTATCTAAAGAGAGCTGTGTTGTTCAACTCAATCCAAGACTAGAGTGCATGCCGTGTGGCCTTCATGGAAAAAAACAATGTCCATTAGGCCACTTTAAATGTTCTTATAATATTAGTGTTGATGATGTCGTTAAAACAATTTCTTAAATACAAGCTTTGATACCTGCATTAAAACTCATAACCTCTTCTGACTCTGGTAACCACTGCAACCTAATATTTTTATGACCTACAGCTGTTTGCTGATAAAATCCTGATCTTAAGCATTTAAAACTTTTAAACTTTATCCCACGAATTCTATCAGCTAGTTCAGGTAAAATATAATCTTGATAAATCTTTACCACTGTTACAAATGCCGTACCTTTAGGTGCTTTATCAAGAGCTGCTGGTAACTCTGAAAGATCTTGAATATCTCTTGATTCCATCGCCCACATTGCTATATCTTTCATGTTCTCAACTATCGGAAGATCGTAGACTCTCTGCTTAGCAAAGCGATCTAAAATCTTATCCTTATTTGATTGTTCAAAGTTTACTTCAATATACTGAATCATTGCTACGATTCTTTCAATACTATCTAGCTTTCTATTTTTTCTAATTTTCTTAATCTCAGGTGTATACATTCCTTCTTTTTTAAGTGCTTTCACTAAGTACTTCATACTTAGTTTATCTTTATTAAGTCCAAAGAAGCTTAAGATACCTGGTAGTATTCCTTTTTTTCTGATGACAACACCATTTTGATCACTAAAGGCATAAATAAGGTCACCTTTTTTAATATTTAAATGTTTTTTAACTTTCTTAGAGATTTGTTTATATTCAGCATAGTAATCAAAGTCTTCCCCCCTATTAAAGGCTCTTCTTGTTTTAATTTTATCTGAAATACTCTTTATCGCTAGGACAGCGCTCACAGCAACAGTGGCCAGCGGGAATATACTAAAGAAAGAAACCATTCCTGCAGAGCCAACAAGTAAGCCTAATCCTACCATGGCATAACCAGCAGCTGAGCCACCTAGATAAGCGATAACAGTTCCTGTTCCATCAACTCTTCCCATTGATACAATCCCTGAAACAACTGATTTAATCCCAGCTCTAACTTTATTTTTAACTTTTTTCATGAAGGGGACTTTTTCTGTTGGAACTTGACTCTCATCGATTGAAAGAATTACTTTCTCATCAATCAAAGTATCCACAAAGCTATGCCATTGGTCTGTAGTCCAACTCTTAGCTTCTTTTGCAATTCGCTGTTCTTCTCTAGTAACAGCATCTTCAA
>CAXGOD010000025.1:0-11837 GCA_964011245.1 uncultured Bacteriovoracaceae bacterium
TTAGAGAGTTAGATAATGCAGCTATTAGAACTTTTAATCAAGCAGGTCCATTCCCGAATCCACCAAAGGGAATGCTGAAACAAGGCAAAGCAAAAATTAAATGGAGCTTTGTTGTTAACACCTAATAAATTATTAAATTTAAAATAAAAAAAGCCCCAAATCTGGGGCTTTTATATTTAAGTCAACAGTTGTGTGTGTGTTGTTGTCTTATACAATTATTGTAAATCTCCACGTAGCATAGTCTTTAGGCGATCAATTCCTTCCATTGTTACGTAATCACTCCAGATAGAATCAAGTTCTCTGATTGCATCAATTACTTGAAGTGCTGCTTGATCTCTAGATATTTTCTGAGAATCAGAAAGTAATGAGATCGCTTTATTAATAGATTCAATAGCTGGTGAGTTATTGATCTTTGTTAATCGATCCTCATAAGAGTTATCAATTCTTTTTTCTTTGCTTTTAATTATTGCTGTATTTAAAAGTTGGATTGAGTCCATATTAACTTTAAACCTTTTCGCTTTAGCTTTATCTGCTCTACAAAAAATCTTGATTTTCAAAATTTGTGAGTGCTCAATATGCACCTCTTTTTTAATTTCGGCAAGGCTTTTAATAGCATCATGAAATTTTTTTTCACTTAATTTTTTTTCACTTTTTTTAAAAAATATTTTTTATTTTTTTTTATGATTTTTATTATGAAAACTCTTGGGAAGGTGTGTAAGCCGGTTGCGGCAACCGGCTTGAAACTAAAAAAAATTAATTTGACTCACAAAATTCTTTATATTTGTCAGCTTTTAATAAACTTTCTACTTGACTTGCATCTTTGATTTTAATTTTTATGAACCACGCGTCGTATGCATTTTCGTTTACACTTTCTGGTGTTTCTTCTACATCTTCGTTCTTTTCAATTACCTGGCCAGTTAGAGGCACATAGAGATCACTAACTGATTTTATTGATTCAACAACACCAAAAGTTTCACCTTTATCAAGATCACTTTCTAAATCAGGTAATTCAACAAATACTATGTCTCCAAGTGAGTTCTGCGCAAAATCAGTAATACCGATCGTTGCTACGTCGCCCTCAACTTTGATCCATTCATGCTCTTCTGTATAGAATAAATTTTCAGGAATATTGCTCATTATTTGTGTCCTCCATTAACAAATGCCTTTTTTGTAAATTGTGCTTGGTATTTCTTATTTCTAATTTCAATAAATATAGTAGAATCTTCACTAAATAAATCTTTTTTAACACGAGCGAGGGCGATACCTTTTTTAAGTCCAACACTCATAGTCCCAGAAGTAATAACTCCAATCTCTTGATCATCACCGTTAAATACCTTGTAGCCTTCTCTTGGAACTCCCTTGTCGGCGATCAACTTGATAAGTCTGTGCTTTGGGTTATATTCCGTTAAAGCTTCCTTACCAATAAATAGCCCATTATCCATTTTAACAGTCCATTTAAGTGCTGCGTCTAAAGGTGTTAATTCATCATTGAGTTCATTTCCATACAAAGGATAACAAACTTCTAATCTAAGGACATCTCTAGCACCTAGGCCACATGGTTGGGCATCAGCAGCCATCAATTCATCCCAGACCTTAGCAATAAAGTCATGAGGTCCAAAAACTTCAAACCCATCCTCTCCTGTATACCCAGTTCTTGCGTAAATAACTGGAGTTTCGTTTTCTGTGATAACCTGTACAGAGTAATAATCTATATCTTTGATATTGCTTGTAGTCTCAAGTCTCGACAGTACATTAAATGTATTTGGCCCTTGAACAGCAAGTAGAGAGAAGTTCTCAGATTCATTCGTTAAAGAAATATCAAACCTACTTGAGTGTTTCTCAAACCACGCAAAGTCTTTTTCAATATTTGCAGCATTTACGCAAATCATAATATAGTTTTCTTTAATTTTATAAACTATTAGATCATCAATAACGGTTCCATTTTCGCGGCATAGTGGTGAATAAATTGCTTTTCCTAGCTCAGCACCTTCAATATCATTTGTTACCATATAGTTAACAAATTCAACTGCTTGAGCTCCAGTGACGAAAAACTCACCCATGTGACTTACATCAAATACACCTACATTATCACGAACAGCCTCTACTTCTTCTTTTAGGTTTTTGTACTGTATGGGCATTTCCCACCCTGCAAAGTCGACCATTTTAGCATTTAATGCTACGTGCTTTTCGTAAATTGATGTTTTGTTCATTATGAATTCCTAGATTTTAAAATATTTTCAGTAGCCAGTAATAAATTTTCAATTAAAGAGAGCACTGTCAATGGTCCAACGCCCCCTGGCACTGGAGTGATAGCAGATACTTTACTCTCTACCGAATCAAAGTCTACATCTCCACAGGTTTTATTGTTTTCATCTTTATTTATGCCAACATCTATAATAACTTGTTTTTTTTCCTCATTAATAAAGGACTCATCAAGAAAGCGAGCTCTTCCAACCGCTGAAATAATTATATCAGCCTGTTTTGTGAAATGGGCCAGATCATTTGTTCTTGAGTGACATAAAGTAACAGTAGCATTTTTGTTAGTAAGTAGAAGGCTAACAGGCTTACCAACAATTAGACTTCTCCCAATAACAACAACATGCTTTCCGGCAAGATCTATACCATAATGCTCACATAGACCCATTATTCCCTTTGGCGTGCAAGGAACAAAGCCCTCATTACTGTCTTTGTACATGTGAACGATGCTATCAGCATGAAATCCATCCACATCTTTATCTGGATTAATAAGATTTGTGACATCAATATCCTGTAAGTGTTTAGGAACTGGAAGTTGAACAAAGCATCCTGTTATAGAGTTGTCATTATTCATTTTATTGATTTCATCAAGAAATTCAGGCTTACTAATATCTTTAGCGAGCTCAACAAGCTCAAAGTCTGCACCTACTTTTTCACATAAACTTTTTTTATTGCGTATATAAAGAAGGCTGGCTGGACTATCACCAACTAAGATTACCCGCATTTTTGGGGTTAAACCTTGTTTGCTTAGGTGTAAACATTTACTGTTCAGTGCTGGAATCTTTTTTTCGACGACGTCTTTTGCTAAAAGTAGTTTTGCCATGACAATTTAATATCCTAAATAACTAGAAATTGGTATTAAAAAAGTTTTCTAAAATTATTTTTGTAGTATAATCATTAACTGTATCTAAGGTAGTTTTGATGGCCAAAAAGCGCGAGTGCACAATCTGCAAACATTATGGGAGAAAACCCCCTGAAAATGATGATCTTGAAAGAACTCAGGTCTATGATGAGACTGGGAGTCCTGTTCCTATTAATCTTTGTAAAGCTCATGGCGTAGAGCTTTTTAAGAAGGGTCAAAAAAACTTTCTTCTAGGTCATTATAAAATACTAGTTGATTTGGTTGCTTCCGATGAGCCAAAGTTTTTAGATATTCTTGAGCGAACAGTCAAAAAACATCCAGACAAAATCTACTAATCCAAACTAGACGCATTCTTTCAAATGAAGCTACAATAAAGCCTAGAGAGATTTAGGAGAGAGATGTTAGTTTTAGGAATAGATCCGGGTTCAATCACCACTGGATGGGCATTATTAAAAACACATGGCAAAAAAATATCTTATGTTGCCTCAGGAGTTTTACAATTTGATCAAAAAACACCTTTTCTTGATAGGCTATCAGAAATAAAATCTAAGTCGGATGCTTTAATTTCTGAGCTCCAACCCTTTGAAATAGCATTAGAATCACTAATATATGTTAAAAGTCCTACCGCCCTAATTAAATTGGCCCAAACTAGGGGAATGATACTTTCATCATTTATAGAGAGTCACTCGGGTAAGATTTTTGAATATTCTCCAAATCTAGTTAAGTCTTCTGCCGTTGGCCACGGACATGCTGATAAAGAAAGTGTAAGAAAATTTCTAGATATGATGATTGGTAAAAAAGAGTATAAGACTCACGATGAAAGTGATGCGGTTGCTGTGGCCATTTGTCACATATTAAACAAAGATAAAGTTATCGATAATAAAAGCAAAAAAGGAAAAAGCTCTGGACGTAGTCTAGCAGCATCTTTAGCTCATAGAGTAGGTTAATAAATGATAGGTTTTTTACAAGGAAAAGTTCTTTATTCAGATGGGAAAAAGGCTACACTACTCACTCAAAGTGGTATCGGCTACGAAATTAATTATGGTTATTTTCTTCAATCTGCAACAGAGGTAGGATTGTATATCCATCACCATGTTTCTGAGAATGATCAAAGCCTATGGGGTTTCAATACAATTCAAGACAAAAAAATGTTTGAGTTATTAAAAACCGTTAATAAAGTAGGCTCATCTAAGGCCTACCCACTAATTACAAATATTGGAACACGTGGACTTAAAGATGCGATTACATTTGAACAGGCAGCAGTTTTAACTCAAGCTCCTGGAATTGGTAAAAAAATGGCAGAGCAAATTATTTTATCCTTAAAAGACAAGATAGATAAGTTTGAAGTGTTTAGTTCTGAGGCTGCTCCAGCAGAAATTGATAATAATATTGAGAAGTTGAACTCACCAGTTGTTGAAGAAGAAAGCAATTGTATCGTTGATGGAAAACTACTCCAGGAAACGGTTCAAGCACTTGAAAGTCTTGGCTATAAAGATAAAGATGTAATGAAACTTGTTCAAAAAAGTATGGATGAATCAATTAGTAGCAGTGAAGATTTATTAAAAAGAGTGTTGAGAGAACTATAAGATGCAAGAAGAAAGATTTTTAGAGGCCAATACCAAAAATCATGATGTTGAACATGATGCTAAACTTAGGCCTGAGAATTTTGATGAATATATCGGTCAAGCTCGAGTTGTTGAAAACATCGACTTGATGGTTAAGTCTGCGATTAAGCGTACGGCAGCAATGGATCATGTTCTTCTTTCTGGGCCTCCTGGCCTTGGTAAAACTTCTCTAGCAATGTTAATTGCAAAATCCATTGGAAGTGAGCTTCATGTAATATCTGGTCCTGCGATAGAAAAAAAAGGTGATTTAGCTGCAGTACTAACTAACCTTGCTCCTCAAGATGTTCTTTTTATTGATGAAATTCATAGAATGCATATATCTGTGGAAGAAATTTTATACTCAGCTATGGAAGACTTTAGATTAGATATTCTTATTGGACAGGGAGCAAGTGCTCGAACTATGCAAATCGATCTAGTTCCTTTCACTTTAATTGGTGCAACAACAAGAAGTGGACTTCTTTCCAATCCATTAAGAGATAGGTTTATGGCCCATCTTCATTTTGATTATTATCAGGCCAATGAGCTTGCTCAAATTCTTCATAATAATGCTTCCAAACTAGGTATCAAATTAAATGAGGATGCTAAGCTTGAGATAGCCCGTAGAAGCCGAGGTACACCAAGAATAGCAAATAGGATTTTAAGAAGAGTTAGAGATTACGCTTTAATTGAAGAACACGATATAGTTCTTTTAGATGATGTCGCTAAAGCTTTAAAATTATTAGATATTGATTCTATGGGATTAGATTCAATGGATAGAAAAATTATTAAAGTAATTAATGAATATTATAGCAACGGCCCTGTTGGAATTGATGCTCTAAGCGCAACTCTTGGAGAAGATAAACAAACCATCGAAGAGGTCTACGAGCCATATTTACTTAAGGAAGGTTTACTTTTAAGAACCCCTAGAGGTAGAGTCCTTTCTGATAAAGCTATAAACCATATACTACATTAAAAAATGAAAAAAGATTTATTTCTAATTTTAGGTACTTTGCTTTTATTAAGTGAGGTTCGAGCTGATGTTCTTTTAGGAACAGGAATGTCCAGTGTGACAAAAGGAAGAACTGTACCTTCGCTCTATATGGGTATAGACAAAGGATCTAGCGTTTATAATTTCTACGCAGTTGGTATTCAAACAGAAATCTATTATCACTCAGCTTATAAAGTCTCTTATTACCAACAGACAGCTATAGGACAAAATAAACGGGTTGGGTTTGGAATCGGTTCCCACTATAGTGTCCGTGGATATAGAAATGATAAAGATGCTAAAGAAGAGAAAGTAACTGACTTTACGTTAGGTCCAGGAATGAGATTTTGTTTTGATATTGGAGATACCGTTTTTTTCTCCTTAGAAACTGTCTATGGAGTTAGAAATATCATGCCTTTGTTTCTTTCCTTCCAAAATACAAATTCAATGAATTTTGGAGTTAGATTTTGATGAAGTCTTTGATTTTGTTCACATTCTTGCTTGTTTCAACCTCAGCTTTTTGTGCAAAAGAGGAAAAAGTATTTCATATTTATGGGGCGTTGGGTGAAATCTATGGACCATCATCATATAGAGCAGGAACTAGTAAGTGGGAAGCAGGTTTATTAAATAGAAGAAGCATTGGATTAGTATTTTTAGAATATTCTGGAAGTGCATATGTAGCTTATGGCCCTATAATTGGATTTGAAGTATCGCCTGGAGCCTTTGCTGGTCTTGGTTGGGAGTGGACTTTCTTTGGTTTTTCTTCCATTAGAATAGAGGCGAACACAGGACATACATTAGATAATTACTCTTCATCAGAAGTTAACTTAGGATTTTCAGCATTTTGGTAAGTATATGAAAAGATTGATTTTTTGGCTCATTTTCGCGTTTGCATCTTCAGGCTTTCAAGTATTGATGGAAGCTACTTGGGAAATTAATGAAAATGATCCAACTGTTTGGATAAAATTTTGTGACGATATAAAAACTCAATCATTTAAAATGTCTGAGCTACCAACTGGAGATGTCTTAAGGTCTACAGGTGTATCTTTTGATAATGTAGTTGATTCTGTAATAAATGATTTTAATTTAGTAGGTGCTTCTTACTTAAGGCTTGCCGAATACCCAGCTGATCCAGATAACCCAGGTTCTCCGGCGACTGGTGATTCAATATTTACGAAGGACAAAGGGTCTATCAGGACAATTAATATCTGTATTGAAAGCTCTAATAATCCTTTTGAAGGCGGCCATGCTCAACCTGAATTTGAAGATGGGGAATATGTTGGCTGTACTATTGTTATGGCCAAATCTGTTAAGAATGATATAAAGAGCTTTATCTCAACACTGACTCACGAGATTGGTCATTGCGCTGGACTTGATCATCCTCAAGAAACAGTTCATGCAATTATGTCTTACTTCCATGACCCTGAAGAAATCAGATTAATGATAGATGATAAGATGGGGCTTGTTCATTTATATCCTAAAGATGGTTATGACCTAGATGAAGATCCAACTTATGGTCTTAGTTGTTCTTTTAAAAATTAGTTAAACGATGCGTATAAATTTTTCTTTTCTATTTCCAATATATTGAGTAATTTGGTAAATACACTTAATTTATATTAAGATTTTGTTTAGCTAATGTGATTTTAGTGGTTTGTGTTGCTTTTACAGCAATGTTTGCATCCGTGAAATTTGATAAAATTAGTTTATACTAGTTACACGTAGTGCAAAAATAAAGTCAGTTTAGGGAAAAAGAGGATAAAGTTTAATGATTTATCAAAGAACCCTGGCTAAAAACGTTAAAGTAACGGGTATCGGATTACATTCTGGTAAAAAGGTTACTTTAAACATGTATCCAGCAGCTGCTGATACAGGAATCGTTTTTAAGCGAGTGGATGTAGAAAATTCTCAATCAAGAAGAGCAGATGCCGTTTCAGTTGGTGCAACTGCGAACAATACCACTCTTGGTTCTGGTGCTGAAGCAATTCATACTGTTGAGCATTTGCTTGCAGCTTTCTATGGTCTTGGAATAAATAATGTTTTTATTGAAATCGATGGACCTGAAGTTCCAATTATGGACGGCTCTGGTGCATCTTGGATTTTCTTATTAAAAGAAACTGGTGTTGAAAATTTAAATACGACAAAAAAATTCATGGTTATTCTTGATACTGTAAGAGTCGAACATGAAGGTAAGTGGGCACAGATAGAGCCAGCTAATAATTTAATTATTGATTCAACTATTATATTCGCTCATCCAGTTATTAAACAGCAAAGGCAAATCTTTGAATTTAGTTGTGAAAACTTTTTAAATGAAATTAGTAGAGCTCGTACTTTTGGTATGTTACGAGATGTAGATATGCTTAAAAGAAGAGGCCTTGTTAAAGGTGGCTCACTAGATAATGCAATTGTTCTTGATGACTATAAAGTTATGAATCCTGAAGGTTTACGTTTCCAGGATGAATTTGTTCGCCACAAAGTATTAGATACTATTGGGGATATTAGTTTATTAGGATATGAGATTGCTGGAAAGATCACTACATATAAATCAGGTCATCATTTACATAATCTTTTATGTCGTAAAGTCCTTGAAACTAAAGGCGCTTACGAAATCGTATCAGCTTCTTCGCTTACTGCAGAAGCTAGGGATGCCCACAAGCTTCCGCAAATGATTTCTTGTGTTAACTAAGCTTTTCAAACAAATATTTATCGTGTAAAAAGAAACCTCAAATGACTATGGGGTTTAAATATGCATAAGTACTTAATATCTTTAATAATTTTTATGTTTTCACTATCAGCTATTGCAGCGGATAAAACTTGGGCTGACCTACAAGCTGGGAATTCATTTACAATTTCTCAAGAGCTTTCAATGTCTGACCAGCAAAACACTTTTGCTATCAAACCAAACTCAAAATTAGTTTTAAGGGAAAGAACTTCACTTAGTATGATTAAAGTAGAACTTTTTAAGTTCGACGCAAGCGCAAATTGTCCTGCAGATGATATGACTACAGATATTCAACTAGTAGAAATCACTCAACCTAGTGGAAAAGTTATTACAGTTGGTTTTGACCTTGCGGAAGATTGTACACTAGAAGCATTTGTTGAGTTTGTTGATATTAACACTCACAGTATCTTTAAATAGAATTTAGGTTTTAAAACATGAAATTATCAAAAAGTTTTTGGCAGACTTATAAAGAAGTTCCACATGACGCTGAAATACCTTCTCACCAATTACTTATGAGAGCTGGTTTTCTTCAAAAAGAAACAGGTGGAATCTATAGTTACCTGCCAATGGCCGTAAGAGTTATTGAAAAAATAAAAAATATCATTCGTGAAGAGTTAAACATGATTGATTCTCAAGAGTTACTTATGAATATTGTAACTCCTTCAGAGGTCTGGGAAGAGTCAGGACGTTGGGAAACAATGGGTCTTGAGATGTTACGTTTTCAAGATAGAAAGGGTGCAGACTTTTGTTTAAGTCCAACAAATGAAGAGACGATTACAAATATTTTTAAGAAAACAACAACTTCATATAAGAATCTTCCTGTGTCTTTATACCAAATTAATACAAAATTTAGAGATGAAATTCGTCCTCGTTTTGGTTTAATGCGTGGGCGTGAATTCATTATGAAAGATGCTTACACATTTCATATGGATAAGTCTTGTATGGATGTTGAGTACGACAAGTTTTACCAAGCATATTCAAATATTTTTACTAGAATGAAGCTTGAGCATATTATCGTTGAAGCCGATGCAGGTGCTATCGGGTCTGCAGACTCAAAAACTCATGAGTTTCAAGTTATTGCAGATAATGGTGAGGATACAGTTGTTGAGGCAAAGGAATTAAACTTTGCTGCTAACTTAGAAAAAGCTCAAACTTATAGGTTAGGGCTTGAATTTACTGATGCATGTGAAGTTGAAGAAATTGAAACTGTTAATCTCGCTAGTTGTGAGCATGTTTGTGCTTCTCTAGCTGTTCCTGTTTATCAAAGTCTTAAAACTCTTGTAATGACAGCTAGTTATGGTGAGAAAAAAGCTAATTATATGATCATGATCTTAGGAGATGATGAGCTTAATGAAATAAAACTTCATAATTTCTTAAAAGCAGATTCAATCGAAGTTGCTAAAGAAGAAGTTTTAAAGTCTTTAGAAACTCCTAAAGGTTATATGAGTCCACTTGGCCTAAATGGTAAAATAAGTGTTCTTTTTGATGAAGCAATTGATGTGGAAAAGTCATTTATTGTTGGGGCAAACAAAGAAAATTATCACGTCAAAGGATTCGTACCTAGTAGGGATGTTGAAAAGTATAAAATTGCTGATCTCCGTTTAGCAAAAGAGGGTGACCTTGCCCACGATAAGAAGACTCCTGTTAAGTTTAGAAAAGGGATTGAAGTTGGACATATTTTCCAACTTGGTAACAAATATACTAAATCAATGAAAGCTACTGTTTTAGATCAAAATGGGAAAAAGGTAACTCCGCTTATGGGTTGTTACGGTATTGGCGTAACAAGAACTATGGCTGCAGCAATTGAACAAAACCATGATGAAAATGGAATAATCTGGCCAGCTCCAATCGCTCCATTTGATATATACTTTGCAGTTATCGGTAAAAAAGATGAGACGAAATCTTTAAGTAATGAAATATATCAAGACCTTAAACGCTCTGGAGTTGATGTTTTATTTGACGATAGAGGAATGGGACCAGGTCCTATGTTTAAAGATGCTGACCTTCTAGGATTACCAGTAAGAGCTGTTCTCGGTGAAAGAGACTATAATGCAACTGGAGAGTTAGAAGTTAAAGTTCGCTCAACCGGAGAATCATTTAAAGTGAAAAAAGAAGAATTAGTTACTAAGGTAAAAGAGCTTCTTAAAGGTTTGGGTAAAGAGCTGTGAGTGAATTTGATATTGTAGTTGGTATTCACAGTATTGGTGCTGCTTTAAAGAATACCACCAGAACTCACAATAAAATTGTTTGTACAGAAGACGGTAAAGAGGAGTTACTTAAAAGAACTGGTATTAAAAAATCAGAGCTTGAAGGTATTGAAATCGAACTCGTTTCTTCTCATAAACTACAAGAAGAAGGTAAGAGATATTACCGAGAATTAGAGCTTGAGTTTCAAAGAATTCCTTCTCAGATATTTTTAGTAACAAGTCCACTTGAAACTCAAGATAACAACTGGTTATATGAGCAGATTAGAGGCAAGCAAGACCTTAAAATTTTATGTCTAGATCAAATTTCTGATGTTCATAATGGTGCTGCAATCTTAAGAACTGCAAGCTTTTATGGAGTAGATATTGTCATCATGCCAAGTAAAAGATCTTTTAGGTTTACTCCTTCTTTTTATAGAATTGCCTCTGGAGCAACAGAATTTTTAAACTTGGTTCAAGTCGGCTCACTTCCAAAAGTAATCGCTAAGTTCAATTCTTTAAAAGTTATAACTGTTGGATTAACTGAGCACGCGACTAATCCTTTTACCGATGAAGTGTTGCAGCAAAAACAAAATCTTTGTTTGGTTCTTGGTAAGGAAGAAACGGGTATCTCTAATGCAGTTCTTCGTTTGATCGATCATCAGCTATCTTTGCCATCAATGGGCGAAATAAAATCGTTAAATGTTTCCGTTGCTGCTGCAATTTCAATGGAAAAATCTTTTGGAAAATTATAAAAAAAACTTGATTTTATAATCTTAGGGGTTTATAAACTTATCTCATCAATTCGTTGGTGTGTGCTGCTCTAGCTCAGTTGGTAGAGCTTCGGTTTTGTAAACCGACGGTCGCTGGTTCGAATCCAGTGAGCAGCTCCATGGCGTGGTTCCCGAGTGGCTAAAGGGAGCAGACTGTAAATCTGCCGGCGTACGCCTTCGCTGGTTCGAATCCAGCCCGCGCCACCACTTATGATGAACACGCTAAGATTTTGTGCGGGTGTAGCTCAGTTGGTAGAGCACAAGCCTTCCAAGCTTGGGGTCGTGAGTTCGAGCCTCATCGCCCGCTCCATTTTTAAGGCGTTTTTAAAACCTGGTTTTATACCAGGTTTTTTTTTGCTCAAAGGGAAAGCTTTTTGTTTGCTACTCTGACACATGTAATATAAATAGAATATGTTTTAAAGTAGTGAGTATATGCGGAGTTTCAGCTTTTGAGC
>CAXGOD010000026.1:0-11453 GCA_964011245.1 uncultured Bacteriovoracaceae bacterium
ACCCTCCACTTCAAATCCAGCTTCTTTTAGAATGCAAGCACAAGCTCCCATTCCAGTTCCGCAGATTCTATAAAAAAATACTTTAGTAAAATTGTCTTTTTGAGAAAGAAGTTCATTCCCTTCAATCATATTATCTAGATTCATCAAATTCCCTTTTGATTATCTTTTAATGATAATAGATACCTGCGATTTAGTCCATGTAAGAGTTAATTACTGCTTTCTTGTCGATGCACAAAATGTAGTGATCTTCCCCACCACATCATCAATAAGATCATTTAACTCAGTTACATCATAACTCTGCCAAAATGTATCTTTTTTAGGACAGTGAGTGTATCTTGGTAAGATTTTTTTGATTTTATAATCATTAAAAACGGCTTGTCCAAGTATCATAGCTTGATTTAAATTCATTCTTTGCGCTTGATATTCTTTTACAGCAATATCAAAGACAGAAATATAAGGAATTACAACACTCGGAATTTCTCTATTATTAACCTTGTGAATATAAATTGCAGCAACCTTATCTGGATAATCGGCCATAACTTTTTCGTAAACTTCAGGATCCTCTCCGACATCATCACCTAAGAGAATAACTTTTGTATCTAGCTCTTTAATCTTGCCCACAACAAAGTTGTACTTATAGTGAAAACCGTCACGGTCTCTAACAAGACGTCTTGTTGAAACTTGGATGGCATTAATTGAATGTTTATTTAAAAGTTTAAAAATATTAAAACGAAACATGTTTGGTGAATTAGATAATACGTAGAGACCAGAAGTGTAAGTATCCATAGTATCAAATAAATCGTTCATTCCTGGAAAAACTTTTTGAGTGAAGACAGCATTATAGATAGCTCTACCAGAGTGATCAACATTTGTTCTTTTTATCGTGTCATCAAGATCACTAATGACGATGGTGTCATAAGAAAAAGCTGATGAAGATAGTACTAAAGATACAAAAACTAAAAGTCTCTTTGCCATATTTGTTGTCCTATTTTACGTCTAAAATCGTTGAGGTCTTGTTTATCATACCAATACAACTTTGTCGCATTGGACAACAGAACATGCCCCAATTTTTTCATAGGATCTATCCATATTGAGGTTCCAGTGAAGCCTAAGTGCCCGAAAGTATATTGAGAGCATCCAGAACCAGCTAAAGTCTTTTGTAAGTCTTGGGCCCTATCCCAGCCATTGATAAAACGCTGAGTAGGAGCAAGCGCTATATCTTTTTTCATAATTTCTAAAAGGTCTAACTTCTGGTCTAGATTTATTAAGGTTTCACATACTCCAGTAATCGTACCAAAAAGTCCGGCGTGAGATACGTAATCATTTATGGTAAAAGCATTTGGATCATGTACAATTCCTAAGTTTGCCTTTCCATCACGAAATCCATTCTGTAGACAAAAATTATTTTGTTTTAAGTCTTTCCAGAACATAAGTTCTGAATGCCAATACTTACTGGCCACGGAATGTAAGGGGGAGTTTATTTTATCTTCAAACTCTAACATAAATCTTAATGCTGAATAATCGGAGTATAGAGTTTCGCTTTCTTTAATACCGTAAGCAAGAATTAAATCTTTCCAACCATGTTTGGGCAGAAGGCCCCATGCTGGTAATCCTCCACGATGATTTAAAACTAACTCCATTTCTTTTGTGATGTCAGCTCTCCTATCTAAGAATCCAATACCATTTGTCAGTGGTTTTGAAAGACTGGCTAGGTCATAATAAATATAGGGAGTTTCAACTATGAAGTTATTCTCTAACTTACTTAGCTCAACTGTCTTAAATTCATGAGTTGAGAAATCCAAGACTCCAACACTTAAAGCATCAAAGTCCTGTCCCATTAAAAAATCAGAGGATTGTTCTAATATTTTTTTCATTAATCACAGTCTGTACAATTGATTGCTGCCTGAGCTGCCGCAAGTCTTGCAATTGGTACTCTAAATGGAGAACAACTTACATAATCAAGCCCAGCTCTGTGACAAAAATCTATTGAGCTAGGCTCTCCACCATGTTCCCCACAGATTCCGCAATGAAGTTTATAGTTTGCTTCTTTACCTTCTTTAACTGCATGGTTTACTAAGAAACCAACACCGCTTTGATCAAGGGCCACAAATGGATCTCTTTCGAAAATACCACGCGCTTGATACATAGGAAGAAACTTACCTGAATCATCACGAGATAACCCAAAAGTAGTTTGAGTTAAATCATTTGTTCCAAAAGAAAAGAAGTCTGCAATTGGAGCAATATCCCCAGCTGTAATACAAGCTCGTGGTAACTCTAACATTGTTCCAAGTTTATATTTAATGCATTCACCTTTTTCTTTAAATACATCTTCAATAACTTCAAGGGCTTCATTCTTTAATATTTCTAATTCTTTTTTAGCTGCAATAAGTGGAATCATTATTTCTGGAATAACTTCATATCCCTCATTCGCCATATTAACAGCTGCCTCCATGATGGCACGTACTTGCATTTTATATATCTCAGGGTATGTGACTCCAAGACGACACCCTCTGTGCCCAAGCATAGGATTAAATTCATGAAGGTTATTTTGTCTTTGCTCTACAACTTTTAGTTCAACTCCTAATACTTCAGCAAGCTCTACCATCTCGCTTTCTTTATGAGGAAGAAACTCATGAAGAGGAGGATCCAATAATCTAATATTAACAGGAAGGCCCTTCATCTCTTTGAAGATTCCTTCGAAGTCTTCTCTTTGATAAGGAAGCAATTTATCTAAAGCTTTCTGTCTTTCATCACGATTAGCAGCAAAGATCATCTCTCTAACCGCTAAGATTCTTTCTGGAGCAAAGAACATATGTTCTGTACGACAAAGTCCAATACCTTCTGCTCCGAAGTTTCTAGCAACAATACTATCTTCTGGATTATCTGCATTAGCTCTAACTTTTAACCTTCTATTTTCATCTGCCCACTTCATAAAGTGCGCAAAATTTTCAGAGATTTCAGCTTCTATCGTAGGAACAATTCCATCATATACTTCACCACTTGTTCCATCAAAAGTTAGATAGTCCCCTTCTTTAAATTCAGAAGCACCTATCTTTAATGTTTTATGTTTTTCACTAATCTCTAAAGCTGTACATCCAGCAACACAAGGTTTCCCCATTCCGCGGGCAACAACGGCAGCATGAGAAGTCATCCCCCCTCTTGCAGTTAGAATACCTTGAGCTGCATTCATCCCACCAATATCTTCCGGGCTTGTTTCTTGTCTAACTAATAATACTTTTTTTCCACCTTCAGCTAATTTTACTGCTTCATCAGAGTCAAAAACGATTTGCCCGCAAGCTGCTCCCGGACTAGCAGGAAGACCTGTGGCCAAAAGTTTTCTCTCGGCCTTTGGGTCCAGTCTTGGATGAAGTAAATTATCTAAATCCTCTGGTTGAACTTTTAACAGAGCTTCTTTTTCAGTTAAAAGGCCTTCACTCACAAGATCAACTGCAATCTTTAACCCTGCATTAATTGTACGTTTTCCATTTCTTGTTTGAAGAATATAAAGAATTCCTTCTTCAATTGTGAATTCAATATCCTGCATATCTTTGTAATGCTTCTCTAGACTTTTATAAATATCCACAAGCTCGTCATACGCTTTAGGCATAATCTCTTGTAGCGTTTCAATCTTCTTGTTTGAGTCATTTTTACTTTCTTCATTTATTGGAGCTGGAGTTCTAATTCCCGCAACAACATCCTCACCTTGAGCGTTTACTAGATACTCTCCAAAGAAAACTTTTTCACCAGTTGAGGGGTCTCTTGTAAAACAAACTCCAGTTGCAGAACTTTCACCTGTATTACCAAAAACCATGGCCTGAACATTTACTGCAGTTCCCCAGTCGTGAGAAAAACCATTCATTTCTCTATATTTCATTGCACGAGCATTATCCCAAGACCCAAACACAGCACCAACTGCTGCCCATAATTGATCAAGCGGATTTTGTGGAAATGTTTTACCGTACTCTTCCATAAGAACTTGTTTGTACACCTCTACTAACTCTTGTAGATCTTCTTCATCAAGTTCAGTATCAGATTTGTATTCTCTTGCTTCTTTTAGATCTTCTAATTGAGATTCTAAAATACTTGTATTGAAACCCATTACAACGTTAGCAAACATTTGAATAAATCTTCGATACGAATCCCAAGCAAACCTTGGGTTACCAGTTTTCTCTGCCATAGCAATAACTGTTTCATCATTCATTCCAAGGTTAAGTACCGTATCCATCATTCCTGGCATTGATACTCTAGCTCCTGAACGAACAGAAAAAAGAAGAGGATTATTTTTATCACCAAACTTCTTACCAGTTATTTTTTCAACTGATGCAAGTGAATCCTCAACTTGTTTTTTTATATCTTCTGAAATTGTTTTATTATGTTTGTAATAATCTAAGCAAGCCTCTGTTGAAACAGTAAATCCAGGAGGGACAGGAAGACCAAGACCGCACATCTCAGCTAAGTTTGCTCCTTTACCACCCAATAAATTTTTAAGGCTTTTATCCCCATCCGTTTTCTCGGCACTAAAACTATAAACCCATTTCTTCATGATTTTTTCCTTTGTTCAGACCAATTCTTGAAACGTAGAAATTTTACCAATAAAGATTAGTTTTGTCGTAGCAAATCGCACTATGCAAGCTGTGCATGACACAAGGCAGGCAAATTAGTTGAGTTGTTTAGGCGACTGTCTCTCGAGCTTTGTCTAATTCTAAAAAGATGTCGTCAAAGATACCACCTGTAAATTTACGACTATAACGTAATATATACTCGTAATAGTTCCATGACTTCCTATCAAAAATATAATCTGTTAGGTCATGGGCCACAATAAAGATTGCAGAAAGTGGGTTTATTTTATCGACATCTAAATGATTCGGATAGCCACTCCCATCTGGAAGCTCTTTTGATTGAATTAAAATTTTCTCAACACCTTTGGGTGCGAATTTATCATAAAAAGCGAAGTCAAAGGCAAGCTTAGGCGCTTTTTTAAATAGCTCTTCATCACTTGGATCAAGATCATGTTTAACTTCTTCAAAATGTTTCATATCCTTAATCATAGATAGTTTTGGGTTAGCATAATAAGCAAAATCATGAACAAAAGAAGCATAAATAAGTTTTTCTAAAACCTTTTTGGAATCATGTCCCATCATCTTTGCAATACCACAGCTAATTTTAGCTAGTAGTCTAATATGTCTTGGGAAATATTCACTCTCTTTTAACTCTTGAGAAACACTAGTTGCTTGATCAATGGCACCAAATAAATCATTTTTTTTCTTAAGGTGTTTAAACATTGTTTCCATTTGATAATGAAGGGAATTTTGAAACTCAAACTCATGCCCCAAAAATCCAATAGCACTGTGATCAAACCCTTCAACACTTCTAACAAATGTATTTAAAAGATCATTATCTAAGTGATAACCAAGTTTGGCTCCCATTTTTAGACAGTTTAATTTTTTACCATTTTCTCTATAGGAAAACTTGTCTGTATAAACAACAGCTGTAGGAACAGGATTCTCTAACTCTAAAGGACCTAAAGCTGATATTTTTAGTTCGTTCTTGACCATTAAGTCATGATTGGCATGAGATATCAAAAAGCCCAATCCCGTTTGACTAATATCTTGAAGTTTTACTTTTAAGTTATACAAACTATTCGCAACAACTGTTGAATCTACACTAATAGTAATAGTCTTGTCTTCATGAGGTCCAAAAGTAAATCTTGGGAACTCTCTTAATTCTTCAAATTGAATTTCATCTGGGATACTAACAAAGATATAACTTTCTTTGTTGCCCATGAACTCACCTTTAAATATTGTTTTTCTAAAAGAGAGCTTCACATAGACTGTAAGTCCGGGGTCTAGCTCCTGAAAGTTTTTTTCATCTAATTTAAAACGAATTATTTTTCTAAGATTATCCACATGAACCTGTTCAATTATCTGAACAACTCTTTCCTTAGCACTTGATTGCCAAACAATACACTCATCCTTGCTATCATGTTTTTTGATAACTTTTAGGATCTCTTTTGGATCTGTGGATACTGTAAACTTCACTATACTCTCTCCGGTTGCATCTGGCATGAAGACCAGTACTACTTTAAACTATTGTTTCAATGTATTTAAAATTCAACTCCTTACCTATCGGGAAACTCGAGAAAGTACTTGAGTAAACGCTACAGGAATATGGCGAAGCTTATTAAATTCAAGTATATAGATTTTTTCTAAGTTATTAATAAAACTTAAATATTCTTATTGATATCAATAAAATAAGAGGATTAACCGATAATATTGATGGGAATAATATTTAAAAGGAATTCGTAATGAAAAAGTCATTTATCTTAGTTTATATTTCAATTTTTAGCCTAACAGCTTGGGGGCAAACAAATACCTTTGGTAGTAGTGACCCAAATTATGTTTCTCAGATGTACAAAAATATTGATTCATCCATTAAATACAGAACAAGACAGATTTACGATCTTCCAGGGACAAGTTTTGGTTGTTACTACGCAGGTGATCCCCACAAACATGCTAAAGACTGGTCAAACCCAAAGCTAGATAAAAAACAAGTTCAAGGTGTTATTGATTCAGGTTTAGACTTATTCAAGGAAACGTTCTCTGAGAGTTTAAAAACAAACCCTGCTTTATTAGAAAAGCTAGAAGGAAAACTTTCCGCAATTAGTACTAGTGGATGTAACAAACATAATAAGTGTTTGGTTAAAATCTATTCTACTATTGAAACTTATGGTCGTTTCTTAAAACCTGACCTTGGTGAGGACAATTCGTTTTGGGATCCAGCTCAATGTGGAAAAAAAGGGAAAAGTGGATCTAAAAGGCGTGCAAAATGGGCTCAATGTGATGTTAAAGTGAGAGGTCATAATTTTGTAGTTCAACAAAATAAATACTACTTAGATTCATACAAGAAAATTAAAGAGGATCAAATTATTAACGGTTCTAGCTTAAGCCAAGCTGCCTTTGAATATTTTCAGAAAGATAATTCAAATTTAAAACGTTATGGTGGTCAAATAGTTCGCATAGCGAAAACAAAAAGTGGCCAAGCGAATAAAGGAATAACTGCTCTAAGTTTAACTTTAAAAGATGAGAACAAAAAAGTTCAAGCAAAGATGGATGTTTTTTGGGACAGATTAAATAATAGAATTAAACCACAAGCAGGCTGTGCCATATCTGGTCAAAGATTCGCTTCTTTTCCACTTCCACAACAAGTTCAACTAAATGGTATTCCTTCATATGGATTTACTTCTGATGATAATGTTGATGACAGCTGCTTCACCGAAGAAAAACTTCTTTCGACTAATTTTATCAGAACAGATCAAGATGCTGGGAAGTCAGAATTAAGCGCAGAAGAGTCTAGCTCTTTCAAAGAAAAATTAAAAAATATTATTGATGCTAAAAAAGATGAAGGTTTTACAGTAACTGACGTACAAGTTATTGGTGTTGCCTCTAAAGCATGGTCTAGTTTAAAAGACGAGCATATTGCAAAAGATAAAAATATGTTTTTAGCAAAACAAAGAGAAGATGTTGCTAAAAACTTAATCTCTGGTTTTAAAAGTGAAGGTGTAGATCTTAATACAGCTCATGAACTTGCAGGACCTGGGTATAAACAGTCTAGTGACACTCCCCTTGCAAAAGAAGAGTTATCTGATAAAAATATAAAAGCTATGTACGAAAAGCTAATAGATGATAATGGAAAAAATCATTTATACTACGTTGGGATAAACTCTCTTGAGGAATATAAAAAGTTTTTAGAAGAGACTAATGAAAGAGCAAGCAAAAACTCAAATGATAAGGGTGTAAATAACCTTTACCAACTAAAGTATAGACCATTTCAAGGTTTTAAGATTGTCATAAGAGGACATAAGTCTTCCAAAGTTCCATGTAAAGACTATGGAAAAAGCTCTGGTAGCAAAAGTTCAAACACAAAAAGCAGTTCAGTGATTAAAGAATAAAGAAAGCCCCAGAAAAGGGGCTTTCTTATTTCTAAATATATTATCTAACTAAAATCCAAATTTATTTAACAAGTAACTCTGAAGATCAGCAATAGCAACTCTTTCTTGAGTCATTGTATCTCTATCTCTTACTGTGACTGCATTATCATCAATTGAGTCGTAATCAAAAGTTACGCAATATGGAGTTCCAATCTCGTCTTGTCTTCTATAACGCTTACCGATTGAACCGGATACATCGTACTCACACTTATAACGTTTTTGAAGATCCGCTAAGATCTCTCTTGCTGGTCCTTCTAACGGCGCTTTTTTCATCAGTGGCATAATAGCAATTTTAATTGGAGCTAAATGAGGCTTAAACTTAAGCACAACTCTCTCTTCTTTTGTTCCAGCATTCTCAATATTATAAGCATTACATAAAATAGCTAGTGTATGTCTGTCACACCCAACAGAAGTCTCTAGTACATATGGAAGGTATTTTTTATTTCCATCTTGTTGATCAACATAGTTTAAATTTTTACCTGAATGCTCAGCATGTCTTGCAAGGTCAAAGTCTGTACGAGAGTGAATCCCCTCCATCTCATCCCATCCAATTGGAAACTTGTACTCAATATCAAAAGCTGCATCTGCATAATGAGCTAGTTCTTCACCATGATCATGCCAACGTAATTTATCAGCATCAAGACCATTATCTAGATGCCATTGAAAACGGATTTCTTTCCACTGATCCATGGCTTCGTTTTGAGAACCTGGTTTAATAAAATATTGCATTTCCATTTGTTCAAATTCACGAGTTCTAAAAATAAAGTTACCAGGAGTAATTTCATTTCTAAAAGCTTTTCCAATTTGAGCAATTCCAAATGGAAGTTTTTTTCTCATTGTAGATTGAACATTTAAAAAATTTGTAAAAATACCTTGAGCTGTTTCTGGTCTTAAATAAACAGTTGATCCTGAATCTTTAACAGGCCCCATAGTTGTTTCAAACATTAAGTTGAAATCTCTTGGTTCAGTAAAAGAATCTTTGGCCTTACAATTAGGACAATCACCGTTTAAATCAATTTTATCTGCACGGAATCTTGCATTACATTCTTTACAATCAACTAGAGGATCAGAAAATCCATCAACATGTCCAGATGCTTTCCAAACTTGTGGGTGCATAAGAATTGAAGCATCAAGACCTTCAACATCTTGTCTGTATGTCATGGCCTTCCACCATGAGTCTTTAACATTATTTTTTAATTCAACACCAAGAGGGCCGTAATCCCAACAAGAACCCAGACCGCCGTAGATCTCAGAACTTTGAAAAATGAAACCACGTCTTTTACAAAGACTAACTAGTTCCTGCATATCTTCTAGTTTTTTTACTTCTGCCACGACTCACTCCGTTATATGTGTATAGTTTTGAACCCACAATATGTCATATTATGGGTTAAACATAAATAGGTTTTAGCGAGTATTTTGTTTAAAATCTATCTTTTGATAATGATTGGAATGAGAAACTTTCAGAATTTGTAGCATTAACTTGTATCGGAGTTGTAGAGCCAAATTCTATTTTTAGAATACCGCCTGTATTTGTAAATAAATAGAGCCCTTTAGATCCAATTCCTAGATGAAAAATACCACCATTAGAGCCCGCAAAGTTTGAACGTTGGTTATTTGAATTATCATTTAAATTGAATTCCCAAAGCTCGTCATTTCCAGATCCATCGCGTCCTATATAAAATATTTTACCATCGGGTGACTCGACAACACTCCTAGCGTTACCATTTGAGTTTCTTGAGATTGTAGTCGTATACTTATTTCGAATATCATATCTATGAATATTATATTGAGGCCCAACACCATCAAAGAAGTAAAGAGCATCATTTTCAAATGAAAAACTAGCATAACCAGCTGGTACCGAAACTGTATTTTCAATATAGTCATTGTTCATGAATACATGTTGAACAACGTTTCCATTTGCAGTTATAATTTGATCATCTTTAATTACAATGTTCGTTGAATCTGCACATCCAATTGAATTAACAATACCTCCACTAGAACTAGCACTTGTAGTGATTAAACTATAACTTGTTAGATCACCAAGATTTATTTCATGCAACAAATGATGAAAACCCACATTTCTACACATAACTAATCTATCGGGTCCTCCCCCTCTAATTACACCTAAAGAGTTTACATCTACATACAAATCTGCTGTTGCTGACTCAACAACTGAGGTTCCATCATACTTCGCCAATTCATAATCAGTTCCATTCCAGCGAGAAAAGTAAACATCTCCTTGGGCTGAGACAATGTTAGAGTCAAGATCCGTTGCTCCAGCAACAGGTAAATACGTTTGATTTGAGAAATCAAACTCGTACACTGCTTGATTGACAGTATACAAAAGATTCCCATTATACTCTATTGCAGACTCTTGTGTTACTAGAACAGCACTAGAAGAAAGATTTGTAACTGTTTCAAACTCAGTATCAAATAAACATAGTTCTGTTCCGCAACTGAAAAGCAAGTATTGATCCACTGGACCCCTTCCATACTCCTGAAAAAAATCATCAGGAACTTCTGTATCTCCTTGAGTAACCATTTGAACGACATTACAACTTGTCGAAATGAGAGAAAGAAGTGTTAAAAACAATAGTGATTTTTTCATAAGTTATCCTATAAGTAGATTTACATACTTATCGGATATTCATCCACTAAATGTAATAGAAAATCAATCTACCTGACTTAACTGGTACAGTTTTTTATATTCATTATCATGACTCATAAGCACGCTATGAGAACCCTCTTCAATCTTTCTACCTTCTTTCATGACAACAATTCTGTCATAGTTTTGGATTGTTGAAAGTCTATGAGCAACTGCTAATACTGTTTTGTGACTGGCCACTTTATCCAGGGCCTTTTGAACAACTTTTTCTGATTCGTTATCTAACGCTGAAGTCGCTTCATCAAAAAGAAGAACAGGACAATCTCTTAAAAATGCTCGAGCAATTGTAAGTCTTTGACTTTGACCACCTGAAAGTTTTAAACCACGATCACCGATTTGAGTTTCAAGTTTTTCAGGAAGGTTTTGAATGTATTCATCTGCATATGAAACCTCTAAAGCGTGGTTAACTTGTTCTTCAGTGTATGATCCACCTGACATAAGATTTTCTCTAATCGTATCATTAAATAAAAAGATATCTTGGCTAACAAGTGCAAAGCGATCTCTCAAAGACGAAAGAGAATAATCTTTAATGCTTATTCCATCAATTAAGATCTCACCTTTTTCAATATTATAAAGCCTTAAGATAAGCGCGACTAAAGTTGACTTACCTGAACCAGAGAGTCCGACAAGGGCAACCTTTTCGCCTTTATTAATGACAAGGTTGAAATCTTTAATGACATCACCTTTTCCATAAGAAAAAGTTACATCTTTAAACTCTATCTTATCTTTAAAATCAGTAAACTCAGTTGTGCCAGCGTCAATTTCTTCAGGCTCATCTAGAAGCTTAAATATTCTCGTGGC
>CAXGOD010000027.1:0-11211 GCA_964011245.1 uncultured Bacteriovoracaceae bacterium
AAATTAAATTCACCTAGGGACCTTGCATATGACTCTGTAACTTCGTCGCTATTTGTAGTTGATTACTCAAATCATAGAGTCGTTCAACTTCTGAGCGATGGTACAGCTCGAAGAGCACTATGCTACGGAAATAGTGGAAACAATACGGCCTATAATGAAAATGGGCCTGCTCTTACTAGAGGATGTTATGCTCCTATAGGAATAGCTATTGATTCAACTAATAGAAAAGTTTATCTATCAGTTTATGGACATCACAATATTAAACAATTCGATATTAGTGATGCAGATTATACAAACTGGACCGGCGGTGTTCTTATCGGCAGAAAGAGATCAAATGGCTCTATCCAGAGTGGATATGATAGTGGAGTTAATTTTGGATACACTACTTCTGGAGCAAGAACGGCTTACCCTTGGGGATTAGATCTAAGTTCAGATGGTAACCTTCTTTTCTATACAGAGTACAGTGGTGATAGAGTTAAGGTTGCTAACCTCTCAGCTTCTAATATCACCCTAATGAATGGCGCATTTACAGTTAATGCTGGACAAGTAAAGCAGATAGTTGGAAATGGCGGTGGAGTTTCAGAGGGAGATTATAACTCTGCTAAAATAGATCAACCAACTGGAGTCACTTTATGGGAAGATGTTGGAGTATTAAAAGGTTTTTTTATAACTTCATACAACCGACATGTTGTAAACTTTGTTAATAATACAGCAGCAACAATCACTATAGGTAATGAAGATGTTGAGGTTGGTAAACTTAGGTGGGTTTTTGGAGATCGAGGAGGGTACTATAATGGTGACAACAATCCAGGTAACCTCACAAGTATTTGGTCTCCAAGAGATGTTGAAGTTATAGATAATAAACTTTATGTAAGCACTCTTTCAACAGGTATGGTTAGATCTCTTGATCTAGCTGAGAATGATGGAGATGTAGGGACACCTATTCATGCTGAAATGATTAATGACTTCATAAGTTCTATAAATCCAAATGATGTTAGGCTTATGACTCCTACACACTTAGCATCTCATCCGACAAATAATGAAATATATTGGGGAGAGCAAGAGAGTGGCAAAATTAGAAAATTTAGTACTCAAACTGGTGCAGTTACTGAAGTATTAGGCTACGGGCGTTCACATCAAGATCAAGACATGCAACTGCCTGCTGATATATATAATTACTATATAAGGGGATTAAGTTTTCATAATGGGCAACTTCTTTATGTCGATAGGCATAACTCTTGGGCAGCAAACAGAGGCTGTAGAGTAAAACTTTATAATGATACATCGAGCACTGAGACATATTTTGGAACAGCAATTGGTAACGGCTTAATAGGTATTGTAGCCGGTAATTGGGCAAAAGGTTGTGGAAATTGGGAAGATCTTGTTGGAGAACAATCAACGAATGTAAAACTTAAAGGACCTGAATCTGCTGTATCAGATGGTACAAATCTCTATATTTCCAACTCATACGGTCACTGTATTTTGAAAGTTGATGCCGCAGGAGTCATTTCAGAGTTCTCTGGGCAATGTGACTCACACGGAGATGTTCCTGGTGCATTTGGCTCAAGTTCTATAAGGTATCACTATCCAACCGGATTGTTCATGGATCCTGAGTACCCAGGGAATCTTTTTGTTATAGATAGATCGACTACCTACAATAGTAGTTATATTAAATATATAAATCAATCTGCATCTGATATTACTGTCGCTGGAACTACTGTTCCTGCTGGAGAGGTTGCAACTATTTTCACTACTGCTGGGTTCACCTCTACTGTAGCAGCATATGGCAATTGGGTGTGTTATAACTCAACTTACTTTCTGAATTACGCAGATACAAGATCTAAAGATAATGTAAATTGTTTCGATAGAACAAATAATCTAGGCGTCGTCGCGTTTAGAGTCGGCAGTAGTGACTCAGACTCTATAAAGGGTGGTAGGCAGATAGCTAATGAGTATGAAAAGGAAGACTCTATGTCTGTAAGGCTTGCTAAGCCATTTGGTCTAACATTTGATAGCAATGGGAACCTGTATATTGGTGAAGCTTATGGTCACTCTATAAAAATGGTTAAGCGTTGGTTCTAATTATGCATCGCGCATAATCTCCTATAATGATTCAAATCAAATTCATTGGTTTATCTAACTGTTAAACTTGCACAGAGAGTTCTAATTTTATAGAATTTCTTGGTCTGTGAGGTGACATTTATGAAGCTAATTCTGCCATTCTTAATCATTTTTTCTCAAAATGTGTTTGCTCTTGGTGCACATGTCCATGGACTCGCAGCTCTTGATGTGGCCACAGATAAAAATCAAGTTTTAATAATGTTTAAAGCTCCTGGCTTTAGTGTTTTTGGTTTTGGACATGCTCCTAATTCCAAAGAGGATAAAATTACTTTTTCAAAAGTTAAAAAAAGTTGGGCTCAAAATGAAGGCCTTTTTAGATTAAAAGGAAGTAGTTGTAAGATTAAATCAAGTGACCTCAGTGTAGAATTTACTGGGAAAAACCACAGTGAAGTTAATGCTGAGGTAACACTTAATTGTGATAAAGAAGTAAAAGGTATTGAGCTTGAAATAAAACTCATTAAAGCCTGGATAGGTATAAAAGAAATTCATTTTCAACTTCTAAGAGAAGATGGAAGTGTTGTTAGTAAAAAAACTAAAAAAGATTTTAATATAAAACTATAAGGAATTATTGATGCGTTTATTATTTATTTTGTTATTTGTAACTTCATGTTCACATATTGGTGGTGGACATCATCACGGACATCACGGACACAATCATGGAAGTCATAAAAAAGATCATGCTAATTACAAATTAGATCATGAGAAACTAAAAGCTGATCATAAAAAAGCTATGGCGCTTTTTGATTGGGCACTGAAGAACTTAACAGAACATGAGAAGGCCATTTCTCAACATGAAAAAGAAATTGTAAAGCATGAAGCTGATCACAAGAAACTAGTTAATGATGGAAAGTCATTAGAAGCTAAAAAAACAAAACTTAAAATTATTCGTTTACATGCAGATATGGCCGAAGGTCATAGTCATAGAATGAAAGACCATAAAGAAATGATGGAAATTGTTGAAGATCTAAGAAAGTTCAAAAAAGAAATGGAGTCTCATGAAGGGCACAATCACTAAATACATAGCTTTAGTTTCTTTAGTATTAGGAACTGGATTATTTGTTTATTCAAATCCAAGGGCAATGACCTTTGAAGAAGAAAACTTACTAATTTTCCCAAAAGATAATGCTAAAGGCGATGGTGAGGCCAATCATCAGATGCCACCTAAGCAAAGGCCATCTAAAAAGCGAGTTATTAAACCTCGTAAAATAGAAAAAAATAAAAATGGTGCTATTATTGCTAAATGGGGAGTTCTTTCCGAGTATGATGCCAAAGCAAACAAACCAGGGATGAACCTTAAAAAGATTATTGGCAAAAAAGTTGAGGTTTCTGGCTTTATGATGCCACTTGATTATTCTTCTAAAAACATCAAAGAATTTTTGCTAGTTCCATATATGCCAAGCTGTAGCCATGTTCCACCACCACCAAATAATCAAATTATTAGTGTAAAGGTTTCAGGAAAACAAGGTGTTGAGGCTTTATATTATCCTGTTCAAATGGAAGGTATTTTAACTGTTACTAAGGCCAAGCCAAGTAATGATCCATATATGCCAACAGGTATCTATGAGATGACCATAAAGAAAATTGAAAAACGTAAAAGAAGAAAAAGAAAAAAAAGAAAACTTAAAAGGCTTAAAAAGAAATCATAATGGATATAGTAAAATTAGATAAATTAAAGTTTTCATATCAAACAGGAGATCCTGTTCTTGATATCGACTCAATGGAAATTAAAAAAGGTGAAAGAGTATTCTTGCATGGACCAAGTGGTAGTGGGAAAAGTACTCTGTTGAATATCTTATCGGGAGTTTTAAGTCCCCAAGAAGGCTCTATTCGTATTTTAGGCAAAGATATTAATAATCTTTCTCAATCTAAGCGAGATGAATTTCGTGGAGATTATATAGGGTTTATTTTTCAACGTTTTAATTTAATCAATTACCTAAGTATTGCAGAAAATATATCTCTTCCCTGTAGAACTTCTAAAGTTAGAAAAGAGAACCTAAATGATTCTATGGAAAGTGAGATCACGCGTCTTGTAGACCATTTAAACTTAAAGCCATATATTAATAAAAAAGTTTCTAAATTGAGTGTTGGGCAACAACAACGTGTTGCTGTTGCCCGTGCCTTGATTGGAAAGCCAGAGATCATTATTGCAGATGAGCCAACATCTTCTCTAGATGATGATGTCACAGACAAATTTATAGAACTTCTATTAAGAGAGTGTAATGAAAAGCAAACAACAGTTATCTTTGTTAGCCACGATAAAAGACTAGCAAAACATTTTGATAGAGAGATTGAGTTAAAAACGTTTAATAAAGCTTCTGGAGAAAGTCATGATTAGTTTTCTTTCTTTAAAGTCTTTAGCAAGTCGTAAGTTTATTTCATTTTTATGTGTTCTTTCTATTTCTTTGAGCTTGTCTTTATTTTTAATTGTAGAAAAATTAAGAGATGGAGTTCAAGACGGCTTTACCAATACAATTAGCCAGGCGGATTTAATTGTAGGTGCTCGTTCAGGACCAACACAATTACTTCTTTATACGGTTTTCCATATGGGAAGTCCTACAAATAATATTACTTACAGCTCTTACGAGAAAATTAAAAATCATCCAACAGTTGCATGGACAATTCCAATCTCCCTTGGAGATTCTTATCAAGGCTTTAGAGTTGTAGGGACTAATAAAAGCTTTATCGAGCACTATAGATTTTATGGAGATAAAAAAGTTGAATTAGCTGAAGGAGAGTGGAAAGACTCAGTCTTTGGCGTTGTTCTAGGAGCTACTGTTGCGCAAAATCTTCAACATTCAATAGGAGATGAGCTTATCTTGAGTCATGGGATTCAACAAGACTCGATCCTAGATCACGATAATGCTATTTTTTCTGTAGCCGGTATTTTAAAACCAACTGGAACTCCAGTTGATAAATCAGTTTTTATTTCTCTCTATGGAATGGAGGCCATTCATATTGGATGGGAAAACGGTGCTCCAAGTTACGATCTTGAAGAAGACATTTCTGATGTAACAAAAGAGCAGTTAAAAACAGAACAGCTTACGTCTTTTATCTTGAGAACTAAAAATAGAATCGCCTTACTTGGTCTGCAAAGATACATCATGGACTTCAAAGCCGAAGCTCTTTCTGGAATCATTCCAGCTATGACATTAACTGAATTGTGGGGAATGCTGGATCAATTAGAGAATGCATTTATTGGGATTAGCTTCTTTGTTATTATTATTGGATTTCTAAGTATTCTAATTGCTCTATATATGTCATTGAATGAGCGTAAACAGGAAATGGCGATTTTAAGATCTGTTGGTGTCTCGGCTAAACAAATTGTAGGACTGCTATTATCAGAAGCCTTCTTCTTATCTTTTATGGGGGGAATATTTGGGTTTATCCTTCAATATATTTTATTAGGTGTTATTGGTCCATTCGTTGAAGAGAGATTTGGGCTAAGCATTCCAATTTCCAATCCAACTAGTTTAGAATTAATGGTTGTTGGTGGCTTTATTCTTCTTGGAACTTTATCAGGCTTAATACCTGCTATAAAGGCCTATAGAAATTCTCTTCATAATGGCTTGAGTTCTAACTAAATAGATTTCAAATTTTCTATTGCACTCAATAGGGTCTGTTCATCTTTGCAAAAAGCAAAGCGGGCCCAAGCTGTATTATCTTCTTTGTTTAGGTAAAATGCACTCGTTGGAATAGCTGTTACTTTGTGATGGATTGAAAGCGAGCGACAAAAATTATAATCATGAAGATTGAAAGTGGTGGAGTCGCAATAAATGTCACCATTTGAGTTCCAAGATTGAATATCATTCATATCATTATCTTTTGAAATAGAAATTTTCGAAACATCACAAAGAATAAAAAATGATCCTTGTGGAAGAATCGGATTTAGCCCAGCTTCTTTAAGTCCTTTAAAAAGAAGATCACGTTTTTCTTTGTATTCATTTCTTAAGCGATCATAATAATTGATTTTACTAGCTTCGTTCAATGAGTTCGCAATTGCTTCTTGGTGTGGCTTAGAAACACTAAAGACTACCCACTGTTGAGTAAACTGAAGCTTTTTAATTAAGTTCTGTGGACCAATTGCCCAGCCAACTTTCCAGCCAGTAGTTGAAAATGTTTTTCCTGCTGAAGATACGGTAATCGTACGCTTAAACATTTCTGGAAGTGAAGCAAATGAGATATGCGTATTATCATCATAAACAAGATGTTCATAAACTTCATCTGAAAGAACTATGCAATCAGGATATTTAATTAAGATACTCGCTAATCTTTCAAGTTCTTCTTGAGTAAATACTTTTCCACTAGGATTGTGAGGTGTATTTAAGATAAGCATTTTCGTATTTTTATTTAAAATACTTTCAAGGTGTGCCCAATCAAGATTTAGTTCATTATCTAATGAAGTCGATTTTACTTTCGCCTTAGCCATTTTTAGTGCACCTAGGTAAATATCAAAAGCAGGCTCAATAATAATAACCTCGTCATTTTCTTTAACAAAGCTAGTAATAGATAAGAATAATGCCTCAGAGGCACCAACTGTAGCAATAACTTCTTTGTTGGGGTCTATCTTGTGATTAAGTTGTTCACTGTATTCTGACGCCAAAACTTGAACTAGGTGAGGATGCCCAGCACTTCTAGCATAGGTTGAGCAATGTCCTCCTCGAACTGATTCCACTGCAGCATCTTGCACAAATTGCGGAGGTGCCCAATCAGGAAAGCCTTGGCCGAGATTAATGCTTCCTGTTAATTTTGCAAGTGGTGAAAATTCAAGCCAGACTGATGGTTGGTCCATTATTTATTTCCTTTAAGAAGTAAGTGTAAAAAGGTTTCAATCATTTTTTTTCGATTGATATTTTTGGGACCGAGGCTAACAACAGTTTCCCCGTGATCGACCCCACTCAAAACTAAATAATTTGAGTTAGGATAAAGGCCATTTGTAACAGGTACCATACCGTCACTTTGGTCTTTTTCACCATCATAGATTGTATTTGTAATGCACCTTTGACGAAAGACAGATAAGCAACCATATTCCATAATATTTATAGCTGGTCGAAATAGAGAAAATGATCCGTTGGCAGATGTTGCAATAGAAATAATAGGGATTTTAGAATTAAGCTCAATTATCTTTTTGTGATTCTTCTCCATGAAGTCAAGACGACTATCTGGCCTTAGATAAGTAATGATTTCTTGTGAAGTATTAAAAAATGGTAGTAAAGGCTTTAATAATATCTTTATATAGTAAGTATTATTATCGTAGACTCTAGCAATAGGGGAGCCCCAAAATGGTGTCTGCAAGTATAAGACACCTTGAATATGATCAACGTCCTCTTCTTTAATTAGAACTTCAGTCAATGCAAGGCCACCTAGGCTGTGAGCAACAAAGATAACTTTTTTGTTTTGTTTTTTTGCGAGTTTCACTGAATTTAAAATATTATTTTTTGTTTTTTCGATTGTCTTAGAGCTTGTCTTTAGTCTAATTGCATCCAGCTTATATCTACTCTTTAAATGATTTAGTTGTGTGCCAAAATATTCTTTTGTTATTAAGGAAAGGTTTAGAATACTTCTTGGGTCCTCTTGAAAGGTCTCAGCTAATATCCCAGGAATAAAAATTACTTTTGTATTAGTCAGACTTTTTACTTCTTGCTCGTTCAGATGAGAGCTTTTATTATATTTTTTATAAAAGTCTTTCGTGAGCTCAGCTGCTTGGGTTAGCTGGCTTAAGAAAAGAGTAAGGATTAAGACTAAGTAATGCATACCCTTTTCTATATTTATTTACACATATTTACAAAAAATACGAAAATTAGCTTCGCTCTATAACGGCTTTACAGCTACTTATGACCTATATCCTTTTTTTGCTTTGCATTCATTCTTTTGATTCATATTATTAGTTTAATGAAACTTTCAAAACACGATAACCATAGAAATCCAGCTTATTTAAAATGGCTGAGAAATCAACCCTGCGCAGCCTCAGCAGGAAAAGCTCAGTGTGCTCATCATATTCGTACAGGGACTAATGGTGGGAGTTCTCTTAAGCCTTCAGATTATTTCTGTATTCCTCTAACTAATGAACATCATACAACTGGCTTATTTGCAATTCATGTTATTGGTGAAGAGACATTCTTTAAAGAATTTAAACTTAAAAAGAAAAAACTCTTTGTTTATTATCTACAAAAATATCTCGTTGAGAAATTTGAGGTTCATGTTCATGTAAAAGGTATTGAGGACGATATTTTAATAGATCAAATGATCAAACTAATTGAAGATAATGGTCCTAAGTTTGATAAAACAAAAAAGAGAAATAAAAAATCTAAAAAAACAAAGGCAACAGTTCCCAAAGTAAGTATTACTGAAAGTGAGTTCTATCAAAAAGCTAAAGAAGCAAAAAAAATAAAAGACAAAGAGCTTCGTTTAAAGATTAAAGAAAGTGAAACTAACGTAACTAAGCCTAAAGTAAAAAAGAAAAAAACAAAGTCATTAGTAGGGACTAAATTTTATGAAAAAGCAAAAGAACAAAAGCGTTTAAGAGATAAAGAGCTTAGGCAAAAAATGAAAACTTATCAAAAGTCCAAAAAAGTAAGTGTCACAGAATCTGAGTTTTATCAGAAAGCTAAAGAGCTAAAACGAATAAGAGATAAAGAATTTAGAGATAAGCTAAAGCAACAAAGAAAAGCTAAGAAAAATGCTCTAGTATAATTGATCTTAAATACATGTTTTAAGGTTTCCTTAAGATAAATTCACCTTACCTAGAAGAGCTCCCCCTTGAAACCATTAAATAATTCATTTAACTTATAAAGGGATTTCGTTTAAATTTATAGAATCTTTGGAGGTCAAATGAGAAAACTTTTAGTAAGTGTATTCGTTGTTCTTATGCTGATGCCGTCAGCAAAGGCTAAAGTTGGTATTAATGCTGGAATCGGTCTTCCTTTTGTTTCACAGTATGGCGTCGATTTAACAATGGGACCTAGCTGGACCATTAGTGCTAGTTATAACCTTTTAGATCTTGAGAGCGATACAGCTTCTATTAGTTTATCCATGCCTCAGATATTATTAAATTGGCATCCATTTGCAGGAGCTTTTTATATCGGAGCAGGAGTGGCTAAAGAAACTCTTGAGGTTGAAGCAAAAGACGAACAAACAGGTGCATCAGCTAGAACTGAAGTTAATGCAAATACAGCGTTAGCAAGAGTTGGTTGGATGTGGGGAAAGGCCAACGGAAGTTTTTGGTTTGGTATGGACCTAACTTACGTATCACCATCAGGTGGAGAAGTAGATGTTGAGACTGTTGGTTTCACAGCTAGTGATGAAGAATACCAAGATGTACTACAGGCCGGTGAAGATTTTGGTAACACGGCTTATACTTGTATTACATTTGCTCGTCTTGGATGGTTATTCTAATATCTTCAAATAAATTATAGTGATGGCATCGCCGCGAAAAAACATCTTTTCGCAATATGAAGCTATTTACTACAGGATTAAATTATGTCTACTTATAACGAAAGTAAATTTCATATGTGGAGAGCTTGCATAGGAGTTGTATGGGTTGATGGTGACCTCGATGCAAATGAAGAAAATTGGGTTTTAGAAAAAATCAAAAATCTAAACTTTACAGATGAGCAAAGAGAAATTCTAAAGCAAGACCTTAAAGGAAGTATAGACTTTCCTAAAATCGTTTCAAAAATTACTGACAAAAAAGATAGGGCCTTTCTTGTTCATGAAATTCGCGTGATCGGTCACTTGGATGATGATTACTCTTCCCATGAGCAAGAGCTACTAAACTCTTGGCGTGAATTTGTATTGAAAGGTGTTGATCTTGTAGAGTTAGAAAAGATCATTGCTGAAGATGAGAAGGCTTCCTATCATGAAGATGAAGTTTACAAGGTTCATAATAAACACTCTCGTTTTGAAAGAATATATCGAGCAGCTCAAAAAATAATGAATCCAGGAGATTACAAATTTCCAAAATGACTAGGAGACTTTAATGAAAATAATAACCATTTTATCTATGGTGTTAAGCTTTAATGCATTCGCAACATCTGGAGGATGTATTGTTACTACAAATCCAACTGCAACGTCTGGGCCTCAATTCACTCAGTGTCAGCAGCACATTAATCAAGTTGCTTGCGATGGAGATTCAAGTTGTTCTTGGAATGTAGCTCAGTACTATTCAAATTACTGCTCAGGAACTTTATTGCAAGAGCAGCCTTGTCCTCAAGGGGTACAAACAATTCCTTTTAATCCAGGGGCGCCGTCAAATCCTAAGTTTACATGCTGTAAGGAAGGAAGTTCTGGTGGTGGAAATTCAGGGTCTAACGGGCAGTGTTGTAACAGAGGGGGAAATATTGTACCAAGTATGACTCCGTGTCCGACAGCTCAAAATCCAAACCTTTGTTGTAATCCAGCGGGAAATCCTGTTCCTCCTATGCAAGCATCTGTGGATCAATGTTCAGAGCAAACTCCAATGGTTTCACCCTCGAAAAATCCAAAAAGATTTTTAAAAAGTAGATAGACAGCTTTTCTCTGGGTACTTAGTGCCCAGAGAATAATAGGGCGGTTTGGAGATTATTCGAAAATAAACCTAAAAAGCTCTTTGAACCAAAAATAGATAGGAGAGTCCATTCTCTTTTTTAAATCAGCTAGATCTTTGTTTTTTCGTGCCATATGTTTTATGTGTTTTAAATTATATTTTCCACCACTAGCACCAAGACCCGGAACCTTTGTAGAGAGTCTTTTAATTTGCTCACTTTGCGCCCAATAATCATCTGTGCTCCCCATAGGTGAGAGATCCTTGCTATCGGTCCAAGCTTCTATAAAAGTTATTTCACCCAAATCGTTAAAGGTAAATTCTTCATAAATATTTACTGGATTATCGTTACCCCAGTATATAAATGTAACGTGACAGCGACCAAAGGGTTGAATCTGAAAGCCTCTACAAACTCTATTTATAACCTTAGTTGGATATAAAGTTAAAAGCCAATCATAATGCATAAAGTCTCTACTAAGACCTGTTAATTTGAGCCATGGATACCACTCCCAGCGTATAACATCTTGAGAGTATTTAGGAGCACTTTGATCATCAGCATATGAATCGAGAGT
>CAXGOD010000028.1:0-10955 GCA_964011245.1 uncultured Bacteriovoracaceae bacterium
ACTCATTGCTCCTGGATAGATAACAGCATTGCCAATATTAGCAGCTTTAAGCGCATCTTGAAGTGCAGCTCTTTTGCTGGGTTCAATCATAGCAACTGCACAATAGCCGTTCTCATCAACATTTTCAGAGCTTGTATAAACTTTTAGAGGAAGACCCGCTAAATGTTCTTTATAGTAATTAACAGCGTTTCTTCTAGAGTCTAATCTTGCGTCAATATATTTAAGAGATTCATTTAGAAATAATGATTCATAAGCTCCAATTCTTGAGTTCCAACCAATTAGTCCATGAGAGTAGTGAGAAGTTCTACCATGGTTAACAAGTGTTCTTGCTTTAGTTGCTAGCTCTTCATCATTTGTGAAAACAGCACCGGCATCACCAGAAGCCCCAAGAACTTTTGCAGGATAAAAACTTGTCGTTGAAATAAGTGCAGATCCTAAAACCGATTCACCATCAACTTTTGTTCCAAAACATTGAGCACCATCTTCAATTAATAGAACGCCTTTTTCTTTTGCGTAAGCTCTGATGGCCATAGTATCTGGACTTGCCCAACCATATAGGTGAACCATGATAGCCGCTTTTGGATTAAATTGTTCAATAGCTTGTTTAAATGTATCGATATCCCAGTGGCATGTACCTCTGTTAACATCTACAGTAATTGGATTTCCACCAACATTTACTACAGCTTCAAAAGTAGCCCAGAAAGTCATGTCAGGAAGGAGAACTGAATCGTCTTTTTCAATACCAACTGTTCTTAATGCAATTTGAATAGCATCAGTTCCATTGGCACAACCAACAACATATTTTGCACCAGATTTTTCTGATAAAGTTTCTTCAAGCTTTGCTACCTGAGGACCACCAATAAATTGTGTTTTATCAAAAAGTTCAGTAACTCCATTTAAGAAGTTCTCTCTGAAACCATTTTCAAATCTATTTAGAGTAATAAAAGGGACTTGATTTACTGACATATATACCTCACGGATTCAATTTAAATTGGTGTGATTATAGCAGTATCAGGTTGAGTTAGCCAATATATAAGGAGATAGAATAAAAAAAGGGCCAAAGCTGTGCTAGTTGCAAAAAACTAAAGGGGCAACTACTTGCCCCTTCCAGTCTTTATATTATTGGAGTTCATCATTTCTAATATGATCTGAGCAGCTTTTTTTTGCATGTCAGTATCACTTTCCAGTTTCTGCTGAATGTTTTCAACGTACTGCTTAATAACTTTTTTGTCTTGAGAAGTATCTTCTTCAACAGCGTACTTTTTGTATTTTTTTGCAGCACTCATTAAGATGCTTCAGCGTATCTTGGGTGAGTTGCAACTTTTTTCATATGCTCTTCAATAACTTCAAAAAGCTCCAGCTTTGTCGTTTTTGGATCCATACCATCTGGCATTGCACTGTAAACAACTTCTTCGTTAATTTCAGTAAAGATGTACCAAGTAGCACCTAATTTTTGGAAAAGAACTTCTTTTGTGATTTCGTTTGCTGGTGTGTTAGTCATTTGAACCCTCCTGGATCTGTGTTGTGTGGTAAGCTTCTTGCCCCCGTTAATAAACTTATCGATTGGCTGGAGGTAAACTTTAAAAAAACACTTGAAAAGATTAGGGGGGGAATCTTTTGCCTTAGTAGTCTGATTGAAGGCCAACAAAGTAGCTCTGCTGTACCGACCAGCCCCTCTCAAAGCTGTCTTCCCAGTATGAGTCATATACTGGATTTGTTTCGGCTTCATAGCTATGAGGAAGTTCTAGGTTGATATTTGCACCTAGAATTAGGTCAAAAGTTGATACAAAATCTCGGATAAAGACTTGAGAGCCTATTCTTGAGCTGAAATGTTGAGAGCGGTATTCTCTTTGGTCTTCAATAGTTACTGGATTTCCACCCTCATCTTCTATTGTGAGCTTTTGTTTTATTTCCATATTGTCATAGAAGTTAAAAGTAATGGCACCATAGAAATTGATGGCATATTTCTCGTTACGCCAAATATCGTAAGATAAGTAAGGGCCAGCTCCCACTCTAAAAATATCTTCTGTGGCGGTAATATTTTCAGTGGTGTGCTCTACATTGCTTGAGTGAAAATAGAAAACTCCACCAAAGAAAAATCTTCTCGTTATGTCCCACTCTACCTGTTTATTCCAAACAATAATAAGCTCTTTAGTGAAGTCATAGCCAGTATCTTTTAAACTCTCTTGGTAAGGGTAACTATTTGTTGAAGGAGTTCCCATGGAAAAAATATATTGTCCACGATAACCTGTATCTTGCGCCAGTGGGTAGTCCTTTGGAAGTGGCTCTTCTATTCGATAATCTGTAGGATCTTTTTTTACTACTTTCTGGTCTAACTCTCGCATATCTTTATAGAGCAAAAGAACATGCTCTTTTAAGACATAAGCATCAGAGCCACTTTTTGAAATTGTTTTATAAAACTTACCAGAAGGTTCCGGGAAATAGGTCTGACCCTTTTTAAAAAGTTTATCTGGATACATATTGGCATGTTTTTCATCATACTTAACAATATTTTCATATGTTTCATCAATCAGTCCATCATACTTATCCCGAGACATCTCTGAAGGATGAATATAAATCTTATCACCTTTTCTAACGTGTTGAGTAACAAAGGAGTTTTGATCAGGAATCTTAAATAACGGTGCTTCTAATACAGTGACAACTCCTTCTTTAGCAAAGGTGTTTAAGCTTAAGAGAAATATAACTAATATTATTCTTACCATATCCAATCTGTTCCATGCCCAACGCTAAGAGCGAAAGAGTCATTGTAATTATTCTCAGCCTTAATATCTAATTCAAACTGATCTGCTGATCCTTTAACCCACTGTCTTTGATAGTTAGCTCCAAAAAGCATGCGACCTAAAGGAGTACTTACTTCTCTCACTAATCCTAGAACAAGATTTGTTTGACTTGTTCTGTAGTTAATTGATTGCCCAGGAACATTCACTGCCACTCTAGAGAAAACTGACAATCTTGTTTGGACAATAAAGGAGTACTCATTATCAATCAACACAAAGGGTTCGCTTTTAAAAGTAGGACCTATTGATAGAGACTGCATATTATACTTACCACCACTATAGTTTCCGTATGAGTTTTCCCATTGCCCAGTGATACCTGTTTTAAGAGGAAAGTCCCACTTTCCGTATGTGGAGAGTTCATATCTTAGCGTTTGCCCAATATGGTTTTCTTCATTTATTAGATCTCTAAGAAAAATAGGTCTTGTTATCCCTAGATTAAGCATCATATGCGCTTGATACTTAAGCTGGGTATTATCAATATCATATTTCAACTTTTCTGTGACAGGAGTATATTTGTATGGGGATTCATACATCTTTGTTACTTCTTTTATATTTACGACTTCTGTAGCTGGAGCTTTATAAGAAACATAACCATTTTTATTTTGTAGGAGTTGATAACCTTCATAATCTTTTAAACGAAAGGCACGAACAGTTAAATCTTTTTGAGTATAAAATGTTTTACCTGTTTTAACATGGACTATGTGAGTGCCTTTCCTAATAGAGCCAATAAATGTTCCACTTTTAAAGATGTCTTTTAATTGGATTTCCATGGCTTCTTTTTCAGCGTAATTTAAGTTTCTAGTGCTTAAAGACTTCATAATTTGAATTTCTGATTTTTTTCTTTTTTCTTTGAGCTTTTCAACTTCAGCAAAGTCGATCTCTGGAAAATTTTCATCTACAAACTCTGGGACTTCTTCTTCTTTGCTCTTTAGGGCATCAACATAAGCCTTATCTTCTATAGAAAGGGACTCTAATATTTCTTCTTCATCAATATCTACCACTCCAAGAAGTCTATTCTCAAGTTCTCTTTGTTCATTAGCAAATGAAGATAATGAAAAAATAATAAAGAGAAGTGAAAGGGCTTTTAACATCTATGTCCTAAGGCACTTTCTAAGGCCACAATATTGGAAGCATACTCGACACTATTTTTATTTATTTCTCTTTCTTCAACCCATTTATGGTCACAATGTTCTGAAGGATCAATAGTTACATCCCAGCTTTTTTTACAATGAATTAAAAAAACTTTCTCCGTTACATCTTTTCCCCAGCGATCAAAAAATCGAAAGCGAATTCCAGTGTTGATTATTTCGTGAATATTTTTAAGTTTTAAACCGGTTTCTTCTTGAGCTTCTCGAACAGCTGCATCGATATATTTCTCATCTTTATCAACGCCACCAGTAACATTTTGCCAAAATAATCCTCTCTTCTCATTTACCTTTAACAATAAAAAATGTTTTATGCCTTTTGCGTCAGAATGGAAGAGTACTGCTTGTATTTTTCTTTTATCCATAGGTTATATTATGAAGCATTGAGTAAGAAAGGGAAAGTTTAAATTGAACAAACAATTCATTGCGACATTATTGGCAATTTGATATGTAGAGACCTATGGATGTACAAGCTATAATTCTTAAGATTGCGGAAGCACTTCCCGGTTTTTTACTCGCTATTGTTATGCACGAATGGGCCCATGGTTTTATGGCCAAAAAGTTCGGAGATAGAACAGCTGAGAATGCTGGAAGACTTACATTGAACCCTGCTGCACATATTGATCCAATGGGAACGATCATTTTCCCTTTGATTGGTGTCTCTATGGGCTGGATGATGATTGGTTGGGCAAAACCCGTCCCAGTCGACACTCGCAATTTTAAAGACTTTAGAAAGGGAATCTTTTGGGTGAGTTTTGCGGGACCTATGGCGAACTTTATTTTAGGAATTCTATCGTCCTTAGGTTATGCGATTTTCGCTTTATATGTTTCTCAATCATTTGGTTACTACGAAATAATTCTACAAATGCTAAGATATTCAGTTTTTATAAACTTTTTATTGGGAGTTTTTAATCTTCTCCCCTTACCACCTTTAGATGGATCTAAAATGGTAGCTTCTTTCCTAAAAGGAGAGGCCCTTAGAAAATATGAGGAAGTGGCGCGTTATACACCAATGATTTTTTTAGTTATTATTGGCCTTAGTATTGCGGGAATTCCAACACTTGGATATCTTCTGACCCCTGCTATAGCAGTTGGACAGAAATTAACCATGTACTTTTTGTATTTGCTAGGGTGAAATATTAGTACACACACAAACACAACACGTTGGCGTTGCGTTAAGCGCTGAGAGAGAGACATTTAAATGATAGAACATAATATCCAGGTGAAGCTTGATCACTTTGATGGACCGTTAGGTCTATTACTGCATCTCGTTCAGAGAGAGCAGATGAGTATCAAAGATCTCGATATAAATCGCATCACTCAACAATACATTGATTATCTTCAAAAAATGCAAGATCTAAACTTTGATGTAGCTGGTGAATATCTTTATATGGCCGCGACTCTTCTTTATGTTAAGTCGAAGTCGATTGCAGAAGACGAAGAAGAAAAGATCAAGATAGATGGAAATGTTGATCTTGCTATCACAACAAAAACTCAATTAATTCAAAAGTTAGAAGAGCTACAGAAGTTTCAACGTCTAGGAGAGTTATTGTTTAAACTTCCAAAACGTGATGAAGATATTTTTGTTAAACCAAAAGTTGATAGAAAATCAATTCAGAATAGTATCCTTACTCCTATGGAGCTAGATAGCCTGACAGAAGTTATGGTAGATCTTATTCGTAGAGAGAAAAGAAAATATACAGTGATTAAAAGAGATAAGCTTTCTATTAAAGAGAAACTAACTCAACTTAAGAATGATTTAAAAGCTGGCTCAAAAACAGTTATGTCTAAACTTATTCACAGTGAAGAAAAAAGTATAGAAGAAGTTGTAATTACATTCATCTCTTTACTTGAGCTAGCTAGACTTCAAAAACTTGATGTTTTCCAAAATGAAACAATGGGTGAGATCTATGTTGAAGTAAGAGAAAGTTTAGATGATTTTGATGTTGAAACTGCAAACGGTTTTGACCCAGAAGATGAAAAAGAAGAAATTAAAGCAGAGGATATTGCTGGAACTCCTGTTCAGACACACACAACAGAACAACCTGCACCAGTAATTCAATAATTTTAGAGAACAGTTAAAGAGACACGAGGAAAATTATGAGCGTTATAGATTATAGTTGGGACTTCACAAAAGAAGAGTTTAGCCTAGATCTTGATTTTTTTAATGAAAAAGAGCAAGAAGATAAATTATGGCAAGCTAGAACTGGTTTAAACCCAGATACTCTTTGTGGTGCAATTGAAACGATTATTTTTATGAGTGACAGACCAGTTACACTTATGAAAATTAAAGCTCAAATTGATTCAGATCTTCCTCTAAGAGTTGTTCATGAATCTATTGCTAGACTTCAAGAAGAGTACGAAGCAAAACACCATGGGATTCGTCTTATGGAAGTTGCTCAAGGGTACCAGTTTAGAACTAAAGCAACTTATTCAAAAGTCATCCAAAATATGTTTAAAGTAAGCTCGATGCAGCTAAGCCCTACTGCTTTAGAAGTATTGGCGATCATCGCTTATAAACAACCCATTTCGAGAACGGCAGTAGAAAGTATTCGTGGTGTCGATAGTTCACATGTTGTTCGTCAACTTATGGACAAAAGACTTGTTAGAATTAGTGGTAGAAGTGACGAGATGGGACGCCCTTCTCTTTACTCAACTAGCCAAGAATTTATGGAAGTGTTTAACCTTAATGACCTTTCACAATTACCAAGTGAAAGTGAGCTACATGAATTAGCGACAGCAACAGATATTGGAGCTATTTCAGATATTAAAACTATCGTTCAAAATCCAGACAAAAAAGTTTTTGTATTTGATGAGTTTGATGAACTTGAAGAGTTAACTTCTCAAATTAAAGAAATTGCTTCAGATACAATGTTCACAGAGTCTTTAAAAAGTATGGATAAGAAAAGAAAAAGTACTGAAGGTGTTGAAAGAAAATCAGCTTTTGATATCTTAGAGGACTTCGTAAATTCAAGTGAGACAATTGAACAAAATAAAGAAGCACTATTATCAGAAATCTTAATGTCAGCAATGGAGCCAAAGTCAGTTGATATAACAAACACTTCTAAGCTTTTAAATGCTCCATGTCCTGAAGATATGTTGATGGATGATGAAGACGAGATGATAGTTGACCTTGAACTAGAAGATAGAGAGCTTCCAGAAGTAGAACTCATATTATCTGATGACTTTGATGATTCAGAGATTGTTTCTTTAGAAGAAGGAATCAATGAAGCATTAGAAAAATCAGAGAAACTTCTAGAAGGAATAGATGCAGTTAACTTTGCTGAAGACGAAACTGAAGTTGAAGCTGTGGTTGAAGAAAGTACTGAAGAAGAGATCCCTGCAATGCCAGAGACATTAGAATTTGAAGCAGAAGAACTTGCTGATGCTCTTGATGCAGCTTTTGATAATCTAATGGGTGCTGTTGATGAAGCCGAGGTTGGAACTGTAGAAAAAGAAGACAATCAAAATGCTGAGTTTATCCAAGATGGAATTGATGCTCTAGATGAGCAGCAAGAACAGGCGATGAGAGCAGCTAAAGACTTAGATATTGATCTTAATTTTATGTCTGAAGACTAAGTAACTAATCAAAATTACACAATAATTTTGCGGCTTGCCAAAATGTGCAAGCCGTTTTATATTGCGTCATCAATTATTTAAATAACGGCCGTGAGGTCGATAGGAGAAGTCACATGAGTAAAAATCATAAGAAAAAAGATGTTAAATTAGTTCGTTTACAAAAGTATATTGCAGACTGCGGTATTTGCTCGAGAAGAAAGGCAGAAGACCTGATTCTTGAAGGCCACGTTAAACTAAACGGACAAAGAGTTAGTGAGCTAGGTACAAAAGTAGAGCCAGTTGAAGATGTTGTTGAAGTTCGTGGAACAATTATCGATATCATGTCAGTTGATCATATGTATGTTGTTGTTAATAAACCAAGAAGTGTCATGACTACTGTTTCTGATCCTGAGGGCAGAAAAACAATCATGGATATCGTTAAAGCAATTAGCACAAGAATCTTTCCTGTTGGACGTTTAGATTATCTGTCAGAAGGATTAATTCTTATGACTAATGATGGTGATATGGCAAACATGATCATGCACCCAAGTTATGAAGTAACTAAAACATATGAGGTAAAAGTTTTTGGTAAAATTGATGAAGGTATTCTTAAAAAACTAAGAAATGGTATCGAAGCAGCTGATGGTGTTTTAAAGCCTCAGTCAGTTAGAATTATCGAGCAACTTCCAAATAAAACATGGTTAGAGTTTAGATTAAATGAAGGTAAAAACAGAGAGATCAGAAGAATCTGTGAAGCTTCAGGAGTTATCATTGATAAGCTTAAACGTGTTGCTATTGGGGCTTTGTCTATTGATGATATTAAGCCGGGTGATTGGAGTTATATAACAAAACTAGATCTTTTAAGACTTGTTGGTATCAATAAAGATGGATCAAAAAGAGATGATGCTCTAGAGTATTTCTCTGGTAAGAAAAGTATTGATGTTAAGAAAATCTCTAAAAAACAAAAGTCTGCTAAGCTTGCAACAAGTAAAGACTTTGGTCAGTATAAAAAAGAAACTTATTACGGTTCACTAAAGCTTCAAAAAGAAATTAATCTAAAAAAAGAAGAAACTAAAAAAGAAGAAAGATTAAGAACTACTAAGTTTGTAGGTTCAGTTAAAAAAACAAATACAAGACAACGTCCGAATAAATAGTCAATTTATCTTCCTTGGGGCATAATTTTTGTCCTAAGGAAGGTAATTATGAATTATAAAGCAGATCATTACGTAAACTATCAAGAATTAGAAACATTATTAAAAGGCTATCAAAAAAAGTTCCCAGACCTTGTTGACCTTGAATCTTTGGCCTCAACTAAAGAGCAAAGAGAAATTTTCTTAATTACATTATCCAACAAAAAGAAATCTAGTCATCTGGATAAACCCGGTTACTGGGTTGATGGAAATACTCATGCCAGTGAGGTCGCTGGGTGCCAGGCATGCTTACATACAATTAATTACCTTTTAGAAAGCTATGGTAAAGACGAAAAAGCTACTTTCCTTTTGGATAATATAACTTTTTATATAGTTCCTCGTATCTCACCGGATGGGGTAGAGCATATATTAGAAACAGGAGAGTATATACGCTCATCTAATGTTTTATATCCAAGAGCAGATCATGTTGAAGGATTAGTTAAAAAAGATATGAATGGAGATGGGCAAGTATTATTAATGAGAATTAAAGATACAGCTGGCCGTTGGAAAATAAGTAAAAAAGATAAGCGCCTCTTAATTCCAAGAGAAATAGATGAGTACGATAAAAATGAAATTTACTATCGTCTCTTGTCTGAGGGGGAGTTTGAAAACTTTGATGGTTTTCATGAAAAACTTGGTGAGAAATACAACTTAGATTTTAATAGGCAGTATCCTGCTGAGTGGATGCCAGAAGGTGCTCAAAAAGGAGCAGGAGATTTTCCTCTTAGTGAGCCTGAGACAAGAGCGATTGCTGAGGCCATTAGTCTTAGAAAGAATATATTTGGTCTTCAGTCATTTCATACTTTTTCAGGAGTCATCTTAAGACCTTTTATGAATAAACCTGATACAGATATGGATGATCATGACCTTGAGTACTATAAAGAGATAGGAGAGGTTGGAAAAAATAAAACTGGCTATCCTGCTGTTTCTGTTAACCATGAATTTCGTTATCATCCAAAAAGAAATACGGGTGGGGGATTCATCGCTTGGACCTATGAACATTTAGGTATCTTTTCTTTTTCAAATGAAATTTGGAATGTTGGAAGTAAAGTTGGAATTGAGTTTAATAACGACTTTATAAGGTCTCTTATGCGCGGATACTCTGAGGATGAATGGGTAAAAGTTTTAGCTTGGTGTGATTCCAATCTAGATAAAAAGGAATATTATGAGGAGTGGAAAACTTTTAATCATCCACAGTTAGGTGAAGTTGAAATCGGAGGTCTTAAAACCCTAAAGTTTATTTCAAATCCACCAGAAAAATTTCTAGAAGAAGAAGTTAAGAGTAATATGGATTTTGTCTTAAGTTGTGCCATGACAGCTCCACTGATTAAAATTACTAATACCGAAGTTGAAATACTTGGAAATGGGTTAAAAAAATTAAAAATTGATTTAAAAAACTCAGGACATCTTCCGAGCTTCGGAAGCTCTCTTGCTCTAAAGAATCAAGCCTGTCATTCCCCCAAGATAAGCATATCACTAAATGGACCAGAACTAATTCAAGGAAAGCTTGAGCAAGTAGGAACGGATCTTGAAGGAAGAAGCGCAAGTGCACTTATGAAAACTCAGGTTTTTGGTGGTTTTGATATCAATATAAATGAATCTCGTTATGAATGGATTGTTAAAGGTAATGGAAAAGTAATCTTTGAAGCAAACTATTATCGAGGTGGAAGAGTAATGAAAGAGATTGAGCTTTAGGCATAAAAAAAGCTCCCAATAAGGAGCTTTTTAATTTTATAAATTCTTATTATTAATTGTCGTATTTGGTAACTTCATCTTCATTCATTTGATCAGCAATTGAATCTATACAAAACTCTAAGGCTTGTTGAGCGTATGGAATGTTTTCATTTTCACACCACTCTGCTGTGAAGTTAGCTTGCTTTACTGCACTTGCAACCATCCTCATCATTTCTGCACTTCCGTCAAAGTAGTCACACTCATCATCTGTAGTAAGAATATGATTGAGCATTGTACAAATACTTTTAATAAGTCTTATTTGTTGTGAGTTTAATTCTGTAGTATCAAATTCTACGTGTAGTTTTTTTTGTTCTAAATACTTTATCGACATATAGTTCTCCAACCGATTTGTTTGACTTAGACTGTATCGTCGCGAATTTAGGGAATATTTAGCTTTTTGTGGCGGAGTAAAGTACTTTTTTGTTTAATTAAGTCTTTGTTTGGACTAGACAGGTCAGCTTTTATGTAATATATACTATTTACTGATTTTTTCATGTCGCGGGATGGAGCAGTCTGGTAGCTCGTCGGGC
>CAXGOD010000029.1:0-10919 GCA_964011245.1 uncultured Bacteriovoracaceae bacterium
CGTGGTGAAGTGAGTGATCGGATTGTTGGACTCGAATTAGGAGCAGATGATTATTTACCTAAACCCTTTGAACCAAGAGAATTATTAGCAAGAATTGAATCTATTTTAAGAAGGGCTACAAAGCCTGTTATTAAAGATGAAAAACCAGAATGTAAAATAAAAGACTTATTGGTGAATTTCGATCGAAGAGAGGCCTACTTATCAGATGAAAACTTAGAGCTAACAACTATGGAGTTTGAGTTATTGAATCTATTTATAAATGAAAAAGGTAAAGTTCTTTCTCGTGACGATATAATGAATTCATTACAAGGAATCGATTCAAATATCTTTAGTCGCTCTATTGATATAAATGTTAGTCGCCTCAGACAAAAGCTAGGCGATAGTAGTAAAGATGCTAAATATATAAAAACGATTTGGGGAAAAGGTTATATGTTTATTGGAGCAGATGAATGAAAAAACGTCATACACTCTTTGGTAGATTGCTAGTTACTTTTTTTGGAGCCGGAATCGCTATTGTGATAGCCTTTATGGTTAGTTTTCATTACTTTGCCGAAAAACCTTATCGTAAGTCATTCAATAGAAATATTGTTACCTATACACGTCTTATTGCAGATAAGATTCGTTTAGATCCTTTGGGATTAGTTAAAATAGAAACATCCGCAGGTGTAAAGATTGTAACGAATCGTCGAAAGATGATTAGAATGATTCAAAAGAAGAACTTACACTTTAAGCCAATTTCCTCATACATCTCTGTTACGAGACCTGGACGAACATTCTTTATTAAATATGATGATGGTTTTGAAAAGTTTCTTATAAGAGTAAAAGATCAAGATTATCACCCCGAAAATATTGATGCGATCATTATTTCGATTCTTGTTGCATTAATGATTCTCTTCTTAACATATCACCTTGTAGGAAAGATCTTTAGGCCAATTGAACGTATTCAGAAAATGGCCAAGGAATACGGTAAGGGAAGGTTTGACGAAAGAATTCCTGTTGAAGGGCGAGGTCAGCTCGCAGACTTAACTGTTTCAATTAATGAATTGGCGACACGGGTGAAGTCCATGCTAAATGCAAAGAGAGATCTTTTCTTAGCTATTGGACATGAACTAAAAACACCACTTGCCAGGCTTCGTTTACAAGTTGAGATGCTAGATGGTGACCATCAAGGAATGATTGATGACCTGAATGAGATGAATTCAATTATCAACCAACTTTTAGAAGCTGAGAGAATAAGCCATCATTCAGAATTAAATACAGAGCTTGTTAACGTAAAAGATTTAGTAACAAAATTTGCTGATGAGAGAGTAGAAGTAAATGCTCCTAAGATAATGCATGCTCGTATAGATCCAATTAGAATGGAACTTGTTATTAAAAATCTAATAAGTAACGCAAAAAAATACTCTGGTTGTGATTCAAAGATTAAAGTTGAGCTTAAGAAAGAAGCGAGACAGATATGGGTTACAGATGAAGGGCCCGGAGTTAGTGAAGAGAATTTAGAGAAGCTGAGTGAAGCATTCTATAGACCAGATGAAGGTCGTTGTCGAGATCAAGGTGGTGTTGGATTAGGTTTATATTTAGTTAAGAATATTGTCGAGGCCCATAAAGGTGAATTACAATTTGTTAATATGAACCCCGGATTAAGAGTTATTATAAGTTTTAAAGAAGAAGATAAGGCTTAAACAGCTGTATCAAAAAATATGTTTGAACTTTCAGCTCCAAAAACCTCAATAATCTCGATAATCTTTTTATTTTCTATATAGACGACGTAATCTATATTTGAGCAAATTAACTTTAAAATCATTTCATAATTTATTTTAGTTGAAGCATAGGTTGCATATAAAATAGCGACTCTTGCTAAAGCGTCTTTAGCGTTATTAGCATGGATACTACTCAACATTCCCTTGTGCCCAGTATTCATGCCTAAAAGAAAAGTAAGAACTTCCTTCGCCCTAATCTCACCAAGTACAACTCTGTCTGGACTCATTCTAAGTGAATATGAAAGTAGTTCATCAAGTTCCTTTTGACCTGAGAGTAATCGTGAAGTTCTTGAATTAGGAGAGCGTAATTCATATGTATCTTCTAGAATTACAGTATGCTCAGCTTTGTCTGTTAAAGCTAGCAAAGAGTTTAGAAGAGTTGTCTTTCCACTTCCTGTTGATCCAGCAACAAGTATATTCTTTTTCTTTTGAATTAGACTCATAAGTAAAGGAGCATGATCATATGAGTTAATATCAATGACCTCTTTATTTAATATCCTAAAAAATGCCTTGTTATGACCTTCGGGGTTTAGAGATTGATGAATAAATGTAGCTCTATATACGTTATCATTTAAAGTTATATTAAAACTGATATATGGATTTAATAAATTCCAATTCTGGCCATTTTTTAGAGTTAGATAAAAGAGTGTAAGGTCTATGTCCTCTTGAGTAAAATCATGCTCATAAGGATTTGTAAAACTATGGAACTTGATAAAACATGAGTCTGCATTATGGATGAATACTTCTTCGGCATCTGCAGTAACCCCATCCAAAAGACGAATATTTACGATGTTGTTAAACCATTTCTCGATTTTTGTAATAAGAGAGGTTGATAATTCAAATTGAGCTATATATTGATAGAAATAACTCCAATCTATAATGCGGCCTTTATTTAGTTCATTTACAAAATACTCTTTCATTTTTTGTTCTAGCTCAATGTCTGAAATCATTTTTCCTCCATTTTTATATAGCAGATGATATGCTTATAGCTATCCACATCTTCATTACTTGAAAATAAAGACTTTAATATAGGAATCTCTCCTAGGATTGGTAGGTAGGCACTACTATAGGAGTCTACTTGGTATCCAACCTCAAAGAGTTTCACATACTCATTTTCTTCAATATATACAGAAGACTTTCCTTTTGAACCTGAAATTGATTTTTCACTTGGACTTGTTAGCTCTGTTTCAAATTGAACAAGTGGTTTTCCATTTTTATTCTTAAGTGCTGCAGAAATCTTTAGCCCATAAAACTTCCATTCCAAAATATCTTCTTGGTTGGTTCCTTTTTTTGAAAATGGGATTTCTCCTCCAAGCTGAATATTAGCTTTTTCATCCAGGATAAGAGTTGTTTGAGGTTCAGCTAAAACCTTGATGCTTGCATTGGTTTTTCCAATTTTAATGAGTTCGTCATTAAGTATCTTTTGAGAAAACATAAGGTCTTTTACACGAGCAGATATACTGGAGACACCGAGCTTGTAATGATCAGCACTTGAGGTCTCTATTTGTACGATCTTAAAACTAGCTTGAAAGTTTTTATCATCGAGACGACTAAGTTGATCTGTAAAATTAATGAAAAAGTTTTCTTTTAAATGAATGATAGAAGAGGAGTTTAAGGATAATCCTTGAATGGAACATAGCACTTTTATACCAAGATTTCTGCAAATAACCTTTTGTGCACCACTAGCGTAGAGGCTTATATAGACTTTAGAGAATAATTTGTTTCTAAGGTCTTTTGTAAGCTTAATATTTAAAATTAAATTTTGGTGTTTTTGCTCTTTAATTTTGTTTACTAGCAAAAATTGTTCTTCTGTTGAAATTTCTCCATACACATAAACAATGTCCCCCTGAGTTCTGATTGAAAGGTTCATCTTCTTTAGAGACTCTATTAGAGTGATTTGTTCTAGCTGTTTTTTCTTTGAGATCACATAGATATGAAATGTTTCTTTTTGCCTTTTCTTCCACAGAACAAGGTCTGAAAATCCGATCTTTTTACCCTTAATTAGTATTTGTTGGTGCTTTGGGCGAAACTTATGCTTAATTACATCTTTGTTTCCTACTGAGTATTTCTTTATTGTTGCTCGGGAAATTTCAACTTGTTCTCCAACTGATATAAATATCTCCTTGATATTACTGGCATAGCCAATGTTGCAACGTCCCATTATGACGTAACATACTAAAAAAACTTTGACATAAGATTTAGATATGGATAAAAATAACGGTCTAAATTTACAATTGAATGTTTTAAATAAAGGTAAGGGTAATATTATGGCTTCAAATACGATGCAAACAAGATGTAGAAGAAAACTAAGAAGAAAGAAAGCTGGAAAAGCTAGAAAGAACATGCTTGATAACAAAGGATCAACTCCTAAGTTCGCAATCCATAAAGAAAAATAATTAATCATAATACCTCTGTTTTTATGGAGTGTTGAAAGAATTTAAAGATTTTCTTATAAAATTAATATTAGAGGAGAGCTGAATTAGCTCTCCTTTTTTTGTTACGCATATATTTAAAAAACGCCTATCAATCTTAGTATCGCAACTTCCATTCTTGACTAAAATAAGACTTTTAGGAATATCGTACTTTTCAATAAAAATAGCTTTAATAATATTCGCATTTTTTAATTGCTTCTCATGGATAATACTAATGAATGAGGCATGGGAAGCTAGTGGTAAAAAGAGCAGGGTACTAAAAAAGAATTTCATATAATCTCCTAGGTCCTTTAGGGAATTTTAACTGATAGGGATAAATAAACTTCTCAGACATTCTCGAAAGTTTTGGGAAGTCACTTTGCTTAATTTCGATAATATATTGTGAGCTTACAGGATCCAGTAAATCTTCATGTTGTGAGACAATCTTTTCAATAATAAAGGCATCTCTGACTACATGCTTATGATGTTTATCAGTTATGGTGACAGGTCTTGTAGTATCTAACTTCGTCTTCAAGCTAGCTTTTACTTTTAAAGTTATATAACCTTCTCTTACATACTGCAGAGGGGCCAACGGAGTAAACTGTTGTTCTTGCCCCGTTAGAAAAAGGGCTATGGAAGTATTGCTAAGTATAAGGACAAACAAAAACTTAAGCTTTATCGATTTATTTAGTTCCATATTTTTTTTCAAGAGACCTCCATTCTTTAGATGTTTTCTTGATAATAAAAATATGATGTTGATTTAATTTATGATGTATTTTAAAAGTGAAGGTCAGAATTGAAAAAATAAGGAACGCGAATACTGTGAACTCAACAATACTACTTCCAGCTTCACATTTTATTATATGAATTCGTGAACTCGGCTTTTTTCCATACTGTGAACTATCTTTAACCTTTGAAATATTGAAATATAAAATACTTGCCACTTCTTTGTCCTTACTTTAGCTCTGTTAAACTGGTCTCGCTCAAGTGTAAAACCATTATGAACAAAAGCAGTTTTAAAGATATTTGGTGTAAAAGAACAGCCTTCTTTGAATAAAGAGTAGATATTTTTCATATATGAAACATGAAAGGTATTTTGTAGCATTATAAGGAATCTTTCGGCATTTTTAGCATTTTGAGCAACAACGACTCCTATATATGGAATTAAGATACTCGTTTTCTTAGTCGTATTTAATAAGAAGATGGCCTGGTTAATCTTTTGAATTTTTTGATGGTGATGTTTATAAGTACCCGTATATTTTTTTGTACAGAGGAAACTTTTAGAAATATTTTTTGTTTTCTTAATTAGTTCAAGTTTGTGATTAATAAGTAAAAGAGCACTAGTAAAAATAATAAGTAATATAATGATACCAGCTAATGTGGAATTTCCTTTTTCATTATCTATCATTTGAAGCCTTGCCTTTAAAAGTAAGTAAAAGCTTTTGTTTAAAGTTTACTCCTAAAGCATAATGAGTCCCTCTGGTTTCATGTGTTAGAAACTTGCACCCACCCAGCAATTGCTGCTTTGAGTAGGGGTTTTGCTTGTCCAGAGTTTTCTTTAAACTGTTTTGGAAGAGGTGTGTCATTGCATGATTATGGCACTTTTGTTTATTTACATTCTTATTAATCTGTATCGAGATGATAAGTAGAAATGAAAAACAAATAGTAAAATTAACGATATACATTACTTAATTTGAATTTCTCTTGTGATCTTTTTATCAATCTGATTAAGTCTAGTATTCATTGATTTTCCAATTTTTTTAACTGCAGCGAGGCAAAATATACCTACTAGAGCAGTTAAAATGATGTACTCCATTACTGCTTGTCCCTTTTGATTTTTGCATAGATTCTTCTTCGTATTCATTTTGTAATTCCTTTGTGATTATAGAGCTAGATGCTTTCATGTTTTTAATCTCCCACTGAGAGGGCAGTTATGAAATGTAGTAGCATTTTTTATGCCAAGGATGTGTGATTCTAAGTGCCTGATTTAGCTTTGAAAAATTAGTCGAGTGTTTTACTACTGGTACAAAAATTGAACAAGTATTGAAAATCATTTGTTTTTGTCGTTGCACCAAATGAAGGCTGAAGATAAAATAAATATATGGATTTTGAAGATAACAGTAAATTATTTGTTTTTGATAAAAAAGAAGTCGTTCTGATTTTTATTTTTGTTCTAGTCATAACGGTAACATCTTTCACTTTAGGTGTAAGGGTAGGTAAAGGCCTTTCTCTAAAGAGTGATGGGTTTACTAAGGATGATATAGCAAAAACAATTGATCTTAAGTCAGTAGAAGAAGAACAAGCTGATATCATTATTAATGATAAAAGTGATACAGGTTTTGAGGGATCATTATCTGGAGACAATACTGACACATCTAAGGATCAACTAAACGATCTAGCAGATCCTGAGAGGCTTGATAAAGAGTTTTCTGGAATTTCTGATGGAAAAGAAGATTCATTAGAGTCTCAGATGCCATCTGATCTTAAAAAAAAAGAAGTAATTGAGGATAAGGTAGCAGCACCAGCTGGAAACGAGCTTGCTCCTAAAGAAGGAAGCCAGTTCCAAGGTAAGTTTACGATAAATCTAGCATCTAGAAAGACAAGAGCTGAAGCTGAAGAGTATGCAGCTCCTTATATGGCCTCTGACTTAGAAGTTGTAATCAACAAAGTAAATACAACATCTAAAGGGACTTGGTACAGAATAGGTATTGGAGCATTTGGTACTTATAATGAAGCAAAGAGCTTTTTAGAGAAGAACCCAATATTTTTTAAAGGGAAAAAGTATTGGATTACAGAAATTAAATAAGTTTTAGGAAGTAGTGATATTTCCTAATCATCCTTCGAATATTGGCCCTCTTTCACAAGAGGGCTATTTTTTTGAATTGGAGACCTAATGAAGTATTTATTATTCGCTATTGTTCTAATCTCATTAAGTTGTTCAACTCTTAAGCAAAATACAACAAAAAATACCGCTTTTAACTGGGAGAGAACATTCATTCCAATTATGCAAGGAGCGAGTTCAAAATCAAGAACGACTATTAATTTTATTGTTCCAAAGTCTTTTACGTACAAAGTCGTTGCTACAAACTCTAAGACCAAGGATAAACTTGTTTTTAATACGAAAGTGAGAACGACTTCAGAATCATTCTGGAATATTATTGAGCTTGATTTTAAGGGTCTAAGCTTAACTGAAGAGTATTCATTGTCTGTAACCATTTCTAGAAAGAGTTACTCTTACACAGATACTAGAATATTTAAAAGTTTTGATACTAAAAAAAAGAAGCATAAGCTTTCTGTGTCTTCGTGTATGGCCGATACTTATTTAGATATAGGAAATCAGGCATGGGCAAGTATTCAGAAAAAAGATGTTGATGCATACCTTTTAATAGGAGATGTGGTTTATGTTGATTATCATAATGGTCGATATACAGGACAATCCATTAAACGTTCGCATGAAATATGGAGTAGACATATAGATGCTAGAAACAGCCTTACAATTTATAGACTCAAGGAATTAAAGCCCGTTTTTGCTATTTGGGATGATCACGATCTAGGCATTAACAACGGTAATAGAAAGTTTAAACATATAAAGAAAGCCAAGAAGTACTTTAGAGATTTTTTTCCATTACAAGAAAGTGATAGCTTAAATATTGGGCATGGAGTTGGGTTTGCTCTGAAACTTGGTGACCATAATTTTAGTTTTTTAGATAATAGAAGCTTTAGAGATGATAATGATCTAAAGTCTGGAGAACACTTAGGAGCTAAACAAACAAAGTGGTTACTAGAAAATATTAAGCAATCAGATGGCACTAATTGGTTAATTCAAGGGGATCAGTTTTTTGGTGCTTATCATCCATTCGAGTCTTTTGAAGGAAAGCATCCCAAGAAGTTTCAAGCTCTTTTAGAAAACCTTAAAAAACTTGGTGAAAAATATGTCTTTATCTCTGGAGACAGACACTTATTTGAGTTAATGAAAATTGAAAAAGATCAGGTTGGACATGAGACTTATGAGATAACAACAAGTGGTATTCATGCAAAAAATTTTCCAGGATCAGGCAATAAACTTGCTAATCCTAGAAGAGAAAAAGTTATTGATGATAAATATACATCACTACTAATCAATCTGAATGAAACGAAAGCAAACTATGATGTTTTAGATCATAAAGGTAATATATTACACCATAAGAAAATTACTCTAGAGGGTAGTCGGCCTTAACTCTGTCGTAAACTTTATCAACATGACGAAGATATGTATTTCTAAGAACAGTTTCATTTAAATTTTCAATAGATGAGAAATCACTATCTTTGAACTTACCTGAGTCTTTAATAACTTTGAAAAAGTCAGCAGTAGAATGAGACTCAAAAGATGCCTTTTGAATGACAGCGTAAACGTCCTCACGCGTACAATCATTTTCCTCTATTAGTTTATGCATTACAAAGCTTGAAAGGTAACTGAAGTTGTTAAGAGCTTTATTTTGAATAACTTCTTTATTAATAACTAAGTTTTCAATAGTTGAGGACATTCTTCTAACAGCATAAAAAACGAGTCCTAAGTTATCTGGAAGCATCATTCTTTCTGCACTCGAATGAGATATATCTCTTTCGTGCCATAGAGGGATATTCTCATGTGCCACTGTCAGGTGTGAGCGGATCATTCTAGCGATCCCAGTAATGTTCTCACCCGATATAGGGTTTTTCTTATGAGGCATGATAGAGGAGCCTTTCTGTCCCTTTGAGAATCCTTCATATATTTCATTGATATCAGAGTGATGAAGATGTCTAATTTCTACTGCAAGGTTCTCAAGTGCACTAGCAATCATGGCATTGATACTTACTAGTTTTGCAATTCTATCTCTTGGAATAACTTGAGTTGATATAGACTCCGTTTTAAGCCCTAGAGTTTCCATTGCTTCTTTTTCAATTTCTGGAGTTAGAACTGTATAGTTACCAACAGCGCCTGATAGTTGACCTGTACATTCATTATCATGAAAATCTTTTAATTCTTTATATCTTCTGGCCAGTTCAGCGTAAGAAGATAAGAACTTTTGTCCAAAACTCATAGGCTCTGCGTTCATCCCATGGCTTCTACCCATACAAATAATGTATTTCGTTTCATCTGCTTTTCTAAGTAAAACATCTAAAAGCTTATTAAGTTGTTTTAAAATTAATCCAACAGATTTCTTCATTTGAAGAGTGGTTGCTGTATCGATAATATCTGAAGAGGTACATCCAAAGTGAAAGTACTTGCTGATTTCGGCTGGAACATTCTCAGTGATCGAAGTACAAAATGCAATGACATCATGTTTTGTTACAGCTTCAATTTCCTTGATTCTTTCAGGATTAATCTTTGCTTTAGAAGAGATGGTCTCAGAAGTTCCTTGAGGAATTCTTTTACCTTCTAAGGCCTTTAGTAGTGCAAGCTCAACATCAAGATAAGTTTTAAACTTATTAAAGTCTTTCCAAATGTCAGAAATTTCAGGGGAGTCATAACGTTCGATCATGTTATATCCTTTTGAGATTTAGTAGTAGTAACCAACTTCAAAACCAATACTTGTCCATCTAAATACCAGAGTTCTATCCAATTTGTCTTCATCTGACTTCTTTGCTCTTTCTAAACTTGCTAAGTTATATGAAAGTTTCGCACCACCAAAAAATGACTCACCAATTCTTCTGTGAAGTCCATATTCCATAGTCGCACCATAACCACGATACTTATCAGATGTCGCACCATCTAAGTGATATATATAGTTACCATAGGCCATGACTTGTTCAAATACTCTATTAGTATCAAAGAACTCTGTAAGTATCTTAAAGCGGTATCCAATTCCTAGACCAAAAACAGTCATTGATTGAAGGGCATCTGCTCTTGTGTATTGAGAATCTGCATCAGGATGAGTAGAGGTTTGTTCTAGCTCTGCTGCAATGGCATTGTATTGAGCGACAACTCTTTTAAGTTGTAGTCCCCACCATTGATCTTTGTAAGACTGTATTTTCTTTAAGAGTTGAATGTCTAAGGTATATAGCTTAGATATCTTCTCGTAATCGTGAGAGGTGTGATAAGCAAGTGATAATCTACCAGAGTCTTTTCTTGTATAGTAGTGATCTCCAAGAACTCCACTTTTTTCATTTACTTCTCGAATTAGAGACTCTTTTTCAAGATAAACTTCAGAATTCCTCTGAAGTTGTTTTGGAGTCATTTTATCTGGGTTAGGAGTTTGAAATAGGATCAATTGATCTGCAGTCTGGGCCCAAGCAAGGTTTGAAATAAATAGCAGAAATAATATCTTCATCATTTGATCACCATCTTTTCAAAGCTGTCACCAGGGAAGTCATCAACGCCCATTAAATTAGCAAGTTGTAACTTTATAAGCATATGTTGATATTTTGATGTTTCATAGTTAACTTCAGATAGAATAAGTGAATCTAAAACCATTTTCATATCCGGAAAAGTTGTTTTACTTGATATGTAGTTATCTAATGTTCTATCAAATGTTTTTCTCGCATTCTTTACAAATGCAGAGTTGGCTTCAACTTGTTTTTCTAAAAAACGGATTTTTCTATGATATGTGTTAACCAGAGTGCTTGAGTTTCTCTTTGCTTCAGTAAACTCGATTTCAGAAATTCTTTTGTTGAGGTAAGAGCGCTCTTGAACTCTATGGTTTAATAAACCTCCTGAGCCAAAAATTTTCCATGTCATATTAATAGAAGCTACTAACTCAACATTTCTACTACCATCTTCTTGTCCGAT
>CAXGOD010000030.1:0-10916 GCA_964011245.1 uncultured Bacteriovoracaceae bacterium
GTATCCGCTACTCAGTACTCTATCAATAAAGCAATCGAGCTCAGCGCTGATATGCTTATCGTTCATCATGGTCTTTTTTGGAAATTCCATGGAACCAGAACCATAACTGGGGCCTTCGCTAAAAGAGTCAAACCCCTTATTGAAAAAGATATTAATCTTGTAGGTTACCACTTACCTCTTGATGCTCATATGGAAGTTGGTAATGCCAAAGGTGTTGCAGATAAATTAGAATTAACAAACTTAAATCCTTTTGGGGATCATAAAGGTATGCCTACCGGTGTTCGTGGAAAGCTTAAAAATCCATGTAACGCAGGCGAGTTTTCAAAAAAGCTTGAAGAAGTATTAGATCATAAAGTCATCCTTAGTACATTTGATGAAGAGGCCAAAATTGAAACTGTTGGAATCATAACAGGTGGAGCAAATTCTGATTGGATTCAAGCTCAGCGCCTAGGTCTTGATGCATATCTTACTGGTGAAATTAGTGAGCACGATTGGCATGAAGCAAAAGAAGGAGGGGTTCATTTTTTTGCTGGAGGTCATAATGCAACAGAACAGTTTGGTGTGCAAAACCTTATGAAGTATATTTATGACAAGTACCAAGATCAAAAACCAGAGTTGTTTTATATCCCATCTGAGAACCCAGCATAAACAAAAAACATAGTGATCTAATGTTAGGTACTTGGCCTGTAGCTAGTTTTTATTTAGCATTTTTTTTAAAATAATTTTCGCGTCAAGTGTTTGAAATGCCTACTGACACAGTGTTTCGCGTTTTTTTTGCCTATAGGTGAATTACCCTTTAATGGTAAAATCATTTCATGACTCTGACTAAACTTCTGATCATATTCACACTTACCTTTACCCAAATAAGCTTTGCTAGAGGCAATAGTAGTGCGGGCCTTAATTGCTTACAAACTTCAAGGTTCGTTCTGTTTACCAAAGCGATAAATACTCTTACCAATAAATATCAGCAACATATCTCTGAACAATTTGATCGCGGACATTATAGTAGTTTTGAATATACAAAACTTAGAACAGATAAATCATCTTTGCTTCCCAAGAGCTTATGTAAGGAAGATATAGTCATCAGTATTAAAGAGTTCACAAAGGCAATAAAAACAAACTGTATGCGCCAAGCAGATATAGAAGAAATTAAAATTTATACTCGTGAGATAGCTAGTGATATAAGTGGCTCAGAAATTAAAAATACCCATGATTCCTTAAAGAAGGCAATTCCAGCGGCCATAGATGAATTAAAAGACAGCATTGATGCGTTTACAAAATGTAATAAAAAGAAAAACTATATTAGAAAGATCTCTTCAATTAACCTATACGGTAAATCTAAAAATATCTGCTTCAGCGTTGTGGATATAATGAATCAGGCAAGAATTGATAAAGGGAATTGTAGTAAGTAGGCCAGGTATGAAACCTGGCCCATATAATTTTCTTAATTAAGAAACAATATTTGCACCAACAACAGCTGCCATTTGCATCATGTTGATAGTTTCACCTTCTTTAAGGCCAGTAAGGTCAGTTAATTTACCAGACTTACTTGTTGATTTTGTTTTTTTGAAAATTGGTAAAAGAGTTGCATCAGCAACGATATACTTACCTGCATTTTCAGCTTTACCATTTTCTGTTTTTGTTTGAAGACCATTTTCCTTGATATACTCCCAAAGTTTTTTTGTGATCTCTGTTCTAGGTAATTCTTTAGCACCTAACATTGCAGCTAGTTCTTCTTGTAATTGTACTGGTTTCTTTAAACCTTTTGCCTCTGCCATTTTTAATTCCTTTTAAGTAGTTTTAATATAACTATTTAAGTGTACCTAAAATTGTGCTTAAGTGACAAATATTAAGATATTTTGAATAACATCATCAGTCATAGACTTGTTGACGCAGCTCAGGATCGATTATGAGCGAACTCTCTTAAGGCCCTGAATTCCAATCTCTAAGCTTGAATGAAAGATGGCCCTATAAGTACTGGCCTTAGGCCTAGGAATTTTACCTGCTCCCATTCTATGAATTTGCATAGTGTACCAAATAATCTCTAATGGAAAAATCATATCCAAAAGTTTAACTCCACTTGTTAAGGGATGAACCTCACTTTCTATATTTTCACCATTTAAGACTTGATTTGAGAAATTAGGATTTAAGCATAACGCTCTTCCAAGACCTACTATGTCTAAATCATTATTTTCAATAGACTCTTTTATAAACTCAGAAGTTCTAAATCCGCCTGTAACCATTAAAGGGCATTTGATTTCGCTTTGAATGTCTTTAGCATACTCAAGAAAATAGGCCTCACGATTTTTAGTGCTCTCTTTAATTGGGCTTCCAGTCATTACAGGTTTTTCGTATGAGCCACCAGAGATCTCAATAAGATCTATCCCAAGATCAGATAAGTTTTTTGCAACAAGAACAGCTTCTTCATGTGAAAAACCACCCTTTTTAAAATCAGCAGAATTCATCTTAATCCCAATAGGAAAATCATCTCCTACTGACTTGCGTATTTCTTTATAAATCTCAGTCACAAACCTCATTCTATTTTCTATGCTTCCGCCCCACTGATCATTTCTATGATTATGAGATGGAGAAAGAAATTGGCTGACTAAATACCCATGGGCCCCATGAATTTGAACCCCTTCAAAACCCGCCTCTTTTACAACCTTTGCTGAATAAGCAAAACGTTCAATAATATCTAGGATCTCAACTTCAGTAAGCTCTCTTGGCTGATTAAACATCTTATCTAGTGGTGGATCTAGCGGTAAACTTGATGGAGCAACGGGAGTCTCTGTTAAAAACTTAGGAGTTTGTTTTCCTGGATGATTTAGCTGAATCCAAATATGTTTATCAGATCCTTCAGTGGCACTGGCCCATTGTTTGAGCTCTTTTAAATTCTCTAAACCTTTTTCAATGACTACATTATTCGCCTCACCTAAGTACTTTGAATCGATCATGACATTGCCAGATATAAGTAGCCCTGTTCCCCCATCTATCCAAATTTTATAGGCGGTATAGAACTCTTGCCCTGGGTAAAAAACAGGCTTGGCCATATTTTCACTCATAGCAGACTTTGCCATTCTATTTGGGAGTGTCGCTCCACAAGGCAGTGTTAAATGATCATTCACATACATAAAATTTCCTTTTAATTTCTAGGAGGTAATCCGTGGACCATAGTTAAAAACTTCATTTCTGTTCCAGCTCTTCTATGCTCTGATAATACTTGGTATTCATTATCTGCATACCAGGCCTTGCCTTCTTCTTCTGATGGAAAGCTAAAAATGATAATACGACCTTCACGAGGGGAATTCCCTTCTAAGTTAATGGGATTATCATCATAAGTCACAAAGGTTCCTCTATACTTTTTTAAAAGGGTAAAAAATCCTTTTTCATAAATTCTATATTCTTCTGAATCTGTTATCACTAAGTTTACAACTATAAAAACTGGTACATTGCTCATATAAACTCCTTTTAAGGTAGTTTAACATTTATATTGTGGAAACAAAGGATTTTGATACTATTTTTTAAGGGAATATCCCATATAACCAAGAGTCGTTGGACCACCTACTTTAAATTGAAAACCAGGCATGACTTTTCTATAAAAAATTGACTTTAAAAAACCTAAATTAAAGCGAGGACCAAGTCCTACTAAAGACTGCTTTTTCAGATTATGAATAAGCATCATTTTTTTTAGTTCAGAAGGTTTTATAAATAAATGTAAAACATGTAGATTTTTAGGAGTATTTGGAACAAACCACTCCATAAACTTTATAACAATAAGCCAAGATAAGATGTTACGATTAAAGGTATGGAAAAAAAAGATGCCACCAGTCTTTAGTATTCTAGAGCACTCACTTATCACAGCCTCTGGTCTTTCAACATGCTCCAAAAAATCCATAGCACAAACAATATCCATAGAATTATCATCAAAAGGAAGCTTGTAAGCGTCACCAAGAATATAGTTAACATTTTTGGTTGAGTCTTTTCTTCTTGCTACTGTAAGACTTGATTCAGAAGCGTCAACTCCATTTATATTTCTATATGTTTTTGCTAAATGATTTGTTAAAAAACCAGCACCACAACCAATATCAGCAATTTGAATTTCTGTTTGACCAAAGTATTTTTCTATAACTTTACTAACCCATGGATTTTTAGCATCTTGTTCAACACGTAAAACGGCTATAGGATCATTATCAGCATCATACCATTTATCACCTAAGTGATTATAATAATCATTATTAACTTTTTGCTTCATTCTCATTCCCTTTAATAAAATTCCAATAGATAATTTGATAAAGTATAAAAATAAATATAATCACGGATTGTACTTGAATGATTTGATTTAAATTATTCACCCATGCATACCAAAGCCCATATAAGGCGATTGGATGAAGAACAAAAAGTACTGAATGTAGCCACTGCTCTTTTGCTTCACATTCTTTTGAATGGACGAACTCATCCTTTGTGATTAGTAAACTTGAGAATAAGCAAAGTATAATAAATATATTCGTATTTGTGAAAAGCTGCGTATAAATAAAGGGAAGCAGAAAGAAAAAGCTATCAATAGGATGGCCAACTCTCTCCCATAGACCTAAGCCTCTTTGATGATGAATAAATTCATCACAGAACATAAGAACGCCTTGAAGAATCCAAATGGTAAGAATTATTGTCTGCATAGCTTTAAAACGGCACCTGTCATAGTAAGGCCTGGACCAAAAGCAACAGTTACAATATGTGTTTTATCTTTAACAGAAGTGTCTTCTAGGATCTGATTCCATATATGGGGAACGGTCGCAGAAGACATATTACCTCTTGTTTTTAAAATATGCTTAGAGTGTTTAACTTGATCAGTACGTAATTCTAAAACCTTTTCAACTAATTCGATAATTTTAGGTCCACCAGGATGAACAGCAAAGATTGTATCGTCTTTATCCTTATCAAAATCAAGACCAGCATCAGAAAAAATGCTACGCATATAATCCTTAATCCCCTTAGCTAATATAAGAGGGACATTACGAGTTAATCTCATCATAAAGCCATGTTCCCCAAGTTTCCATGACATTTCTTTTTCTGTACCTGGCACTAGAACTTCTTTATGAGCTATTATCTCAAGGCCATCTTCATCTTTAGATTTAAAATAATCCTCACTTGTAACAGAGTACTTAATAGCCCCATCAGCAAATAAAGTATTCATGATGATTTGTTCAACTGAAGTATTATCTTTATCCAAGTGATATGAACATAATTCCGTGTGAACAACATCGACAAGATCCGCTCCGTCAGCAACATATGATTTTGAAACTCTTATCGCTGGCAAAGCAGCATAACATCCCATATGATAAAGATGTGTAACAACTGTTTCATTGAAGAGTTCTTTTTCAACGACCATTTTCTGAGCAGCTGAAGGAGATTGGTAATGTGTGCAACTGACATGGTTTAGATGATTGGGTCTTTCTGATGAGTCTTTATACAAGTAATGAAAGATCTCATCAACTTTTTCTTGAGCTTGTTTAGCACGTATGTTTAATTTAGGATTGTTATTATCCTCAAGTGAATAAAGAGCATCGCCATCAAATGGTATATCACCTATTCCCTTAGCATAAACATGACGTGATTCAATATAATCTGCTTTTACAGCATATTTATCAAATCTGGCTTTATCCTCAAAATTAAGATATCTTGCCAACCAGTCTGTACCTTTTTTCTGTTCAAGTTGATTTTCACTAAAATAAATTTTTAAGTTCTGTATATATTTTTTCATACACACAATTTAATAACAAAAACCTAAAATGTAAGCTAGGCAAACTTAGCAAAAGATAGTCAAAAAATTTTATATACCAAGTTGAACAGTAGAAGTTGATTCTAAATTATCAAATAAAATAACCAATCCTAAAGTAGATGGATCAAAAGCACCTTCTGCTGCAATTATGGTTAAATTGGCGCCAGGAGTAAGAATCACATCATCCTGATTTATGGCCACTGTAAGTGGATTATTAAAGGGAGGTTTCACTCATTTGGGTGTTTATTTGATCAACTTCGGGAAGACCACAGCTTACTAAAGAACTCAAAACATAAATTCTAAATAGTATTTTTTCTTTCACAAGAAAATTATAGAGATTCAAATATTAAAATAAATTGAAAATGACTAGACATTCAATTGAATAGATTTTGACTAGGAAGAATAAAAATGAGGGAAGCTCTTACACTTCCCCGACAACACTTTATAACTTAGGAGTTTTTATTAATTTATCAGTATTATAACCTTGTGACTCTGCTTTATCTTTAAGCATAGATACTACAGATTCAGGTAACTCTTCAGTTCTTGAAAGAATCCATAGGAATGTTCTATCTTTAGATCCAACAAGGGCATACTCGTAATCATCACCGATTGCTAAAATATTATAATCTCCACCAAAGACTCCCCATCTTCTTAATAAGGGAACAAATGATACTTTTAACTCGGCATTAGTCGTGCTATTGAGAACAATTGCTGTACCTTTTCCATATTTCACATTTCCATTTTTCTTAACACATTTGTTTCTTACTGAAACTTTGTTTCCATATAACCTATATTCAGCAGTTACATTGAAACAACCTCTTTCAAACCTGTTTGGAATTCTATAAGCTTCATACCAAAGTCCTGCATAACTTTTTAAATCAATATAGTTAACAGTTCGTATTTCATTATTTGCAGTCATATCTGTTGGTACTAAAACTGAATCTATAACGTGGATCACTCCGTTTTCACCGTAGATATCAGTAGCAATAACTTTAGATTTATTTAAGGTAACGTTTCCATCTTTACTTTTATTGGTAATGAATTTTCCAGATAGTGTTTTAATGCCATTTAGCTTTGAAACGATTTTGGCACTCAAGGTAGGAGTTGCTACGTGATAAAGTAAAATTGACTTTAATAATTCTTCATTTTGGACAATTTGTCCTAATACATCTGCTGGAATTTTAGCGAAAGCTTCATCTGTAGGAGCAAAAACTGTTAAATTTTTCGAATCACGCAATGTTTTGTCTAGACCTGTTAATTCTAAAACAGTGATCAATGTTTTAAAGTTTCCATTTTCTGCTGCTATATCAACAATATTTTTATGTGTTGCTGAAGCTGCAAAAGAGATCAGTAAAGATAATAAAATTAGTGTTTGTTTCATAATTCCTCCGAATGTTGTTGTTTAACACATGTATTACTATTAGCGCTTGAGTATTTATGTAGGAAGATATAGAAGTATTGTCACGTGTTAACCAAAAGTTTACACACAAGGATAAAGATGAATGATTTTAAAGACTTAACGATTTATGATTTATATATTGTATCGATTTTGCCTAGCTTTAGCTCCATTAGAGCTTTGGCCAATCATGTTGATCTTTCAGCTCCTGCTGTTTCAAAAAAGATAAACTCTATTGAAAAGAAATTAGACTTTGTTCTCTTAAAAAGATCATCAACAGGTGTGAGTATAACAAATGAAGGGATACTTTGTTCTAAATGGGCCAATTCAATAATAAGCAACGTCTCATCCCTACCAAGCAAGCTTAAAAATCAAAATGAGAAAAAACAAATTGTTTTCGGCTCTAGAGGTTTTTTAGTAGCAAACCTGCTACCTGCAGTCGTTTCATGTTTTAATGAGGATTATAAACTAAGTTTTATAGACTTATCCCCCACAGATACAATGCAATTAATGCAAAAACAGCAGATAGATATAAGTATTACACTAGATCAAAAAAAGATTGGTGAAAGCTGGGAGTCATTTTATATTGGTGATCTTGTTTGGCAATTAATGGCCAAAAAAGGCCATGAGATAGCTGGTTCAATAGAAGTGCATGAGCTTACAAATTATTCAATAGCCCACTCAACTTTCTATGATGGGCAAACTATTATTAGAGGTGAAGACTTTTTAAAGATACCGCAAAAGTATAAAAGTCATGGCCATGGAATACAAAATACTTTTTCTGCAATCAGCTTAGCACTCAATACGGATCAACTTGTATATTTACCGAAACTTGCTGCAAAAGAGCCATTAAACTCAGAAAAATTAAAGATTGTTCAACTTAAACATGTAGAACCCACAACAAATCCAATTTACTTAAACATAAATATTGATAAGATATCTAAAAACATTCTTACCAGTTTAGTTGATAAGCTAGATTCATTTTTAAAAGAAGTTTAAGGTAGACTATGACAAGGCATCCAATAGCAAATGAAGATTTCTATAAAATTTTGGAAAGTTCAAAAAGCGTTGGTGAAAATACTGGCTGGATCCCCCATCATTTTAAAAGTGACGAGAGTTTTCTAGCAAGCTATATAAAACTCCATAGCTACGGAGAATATATATTTGATTGGGAATGGGCGAATTTCTATGAGCAAAACCAAATCGATTACTATCCAAAGTTACTCCATGCTCTTCCTTTCAATCCAGTTAATGCACCAAAGTTCCTAGGAGTTGAATCAGGATACAAAAGGCTTGCACAAGAAAGTTTTGAATTTTATCAGAACCATAATTTATCCAGTGAGCATTATCTATTTATAAGTGATAAGGAACAAGAAGCTCTAGAGTCATTAGGTTTTACCACGCAACTTAGTCATCAGTATCATTTTAAAAATCAGTATGAGAGTTTCGACAATTTTTTAGATACTCTTAAAAAGAATAAAAGAAAGAATATCAAAAAAGAAAGGAAGGCCATAAAAGAGTCGGAGCTTACAATTCAAGAACTAGTTGGAGAAGATATAACCGAAGAGGTCCTCACATCTTTTTATACTTTCTATCTTTCGACCATTGCAAAAAAAAGATCATATGCCTATTTAACAAAAGAATTCTTTATTGGTTTACTAAATCAAAAGATTGTAATCAAAGCTGCCAAAGAAAATGATAAAATAGTAGCTATGGCACTTTTCTTTTATAATGAACAAACTTTGTATGGAAGAAACTGGGGTGTACTTCCACAGTATGAACAAAAATATCCATTTTTACATTTTGAATTATGCTATTACCAAGGAATCGAGTTCTGTATAGAAAACGACCTCAACCTTTTTGAAGCTGGTGCTCAAGGGGAACAGAAATTAACAAGAGGGTTTGAACCTGTTTTAATTAAATCTGCTCATCATATTAAGATACCTAAATGCTATGAGATCATAAAAAAAGACATTGAAAATAGAAATTTAATGACAAAGAAGAATATTGAGGTACTAAGGACATATCTGCCATTTAAGCTAAAAAAACGATAATTCAATAAGATCGTTATAAAAAAGAAAAGTTTCTTGTTGATAAATAAATCCAATGTATAATTAATAAATATTATTACATCTGAGGAAAATGACTATGTACGGAATGGTAAATCAAGCAGTTAAAAGAATGTTCATAGAAAAGTTCGATAACTCAAAATGGGTTGAAATTTGTAAAGCTCTTGGTATTCCACATACAGATTTTAGCTCTTTTGAGCAATATGATGATGAGGTAACTCTAAAACTAGTTACACAAATCTGTGAATTTGCAAAAATTGAACCTACTGACCTTCTGGAATCATTTGGACAATATTGGATAAAATATGCAAGAGAGTCTGAGTATCAATCCATAATTGAAAACTTTGCTAACACTCCAGTTGAACTTATAGAATCACTTGATCATCTTCATACTAGACTTGAACTATTTTTTGCAGACTTAAATGCTCCTAGTTTCTGGACTACTAAAGTTAACGACAATGAGATATTAGTTCATTACGCTAGCAAAAGAGACTTACCACTTGAATTCTTTGTACTTGGATTATTGAAAGGTATTTTTAATATGTTCGACAAGGAATGCAACATAGAACTTTTAGAGACAAAATCTGATGAGGAAAAAGCTTTATTTAGGATTTGTTACTAATATGAACTTTGATGATTTTTCTCCATTTTGGTTTTTTATGAATGTTAAAGGTGAAATTTCTCATCAGTCTGATTATTTTAAAAGTATTTCTGAAGATAAAAGCACTATATTTGAAGTTTTATCCTTTAAGCAACCTATAATATCTAGCAGTGAAGATATTTATGAGGATCTTAATGGTAAGGTCATTTATTTTTTAACAAAAAATAATGATCAAAAATTTAGAGCGACAATACATAAATTACAAAATGGATTTTTACTTATTGCATGGCCTGCTTTAACTTCACTCACTGAAGCTAAAAACAAAGCTATGATGGATTATATTAAACATCCAGCCGCTACAATTACAGATACTCTAATACTAAAAGGCGTATTTTCTAAGAATTTAATTAAGAAAAATGATCTTACTTTGAAAAACCAAGAATACGAAGCCCTTACTAATTTGAAATCGGAGTTTTTGGCAAATATGTCACACGAAATACGTACTCCTATGAACGGTATCTTGGGCATGGTTCAACTCTTGCAAGATTCAAAATTATCAGATAAACAAAGTCAAATGCTGAAAGTGATTAACAGCTGCGGCTTAGGATTAATTACAATATTAAATGATATTTTAGATATCTCTAAAATAGAATCTGGTAAAGTTGAACTTGAAGAAGTTAACTTCAACCTAGATAGTTGTATAAAAGACACGATCCTTTTATTTCAACATCAGCTTTCTGAGAATAATAATAGTATTGAGTTTTATAACTTCATACCAATGGAGCCACTATTTGTTGGTGATTTACACCGGATAAAACAAGTGATTACAAACTTAATCTCTAATGCCATTAAGTTTACAACAAATGGTAAGATTACAATAACAGTAAGTTCAACGCCAAAAGATAATAAAACAGATCAAGTCTTAATTGCTGTCAAAGACACTGGGATTGGAATTTCAAAAAAAGATCAGGAGAAATTATTCCAAGCATTTACCCAAGTCGATACCTCTACAACAAGGATGTTTGGAGGAACAGGTCTTGGCCTCTCTATAAGTAGTAAGCTGGTTGAATTAAT
>CAXGOD010000031.1:0-10907 GCA_964011245.1 uncultured Bacteriovoracaceae bacterium
CATAGCTATCCCCACGGCCCTCCAATTATTAGAATCTCTTTTCATCGCTTCCTAGATACTCTACGTTCATATAATGACTTTAAACGGTTCTTAATGACATCTGGGTTAGGATATTCTCCAACTATAGAATAATAGATATTATAGGCCTCTTTTAATTGCTCAGCACTCTCATAAGCATTCGCAATCATAAACTTAACCTGAACAATCTTATCCTTTCTACGTTCTCTTTTGAGATACTCAAACCAAAAGTTAATGGCATTATCCCATTTCTTTAAATAAAAGTTAGTAAGACCCAAGTAATAATAAGATTGAACTCCATATTCTGTTTTGGATTCTGCACTTAACTCTTTAAATAGCCCTGTAGCTTTTTTGTATTTATCTTGTCTAAAAAGAGATTCTGCATATCTAAACTTATAAAAATCTTGATTTTGAAGCTTAGGAATGAATTTTATGAGTTTATCGTAGGCATATATAGAACTTTTATAGTTTTTAATATTTTCGAAGTTGATATGACCTATTTTTTCTAAGGCCTTTACTTGCCACAGAGGCTCATTAGAAATTTTTATAACATTATTATAGTGAACAAGAGCTTCTTTATATTTATTTAAATATATTGAGTAGATTTCACCTAATTGAAAATTAACCTTAATGGAAATAGTTTTCGTAGGTTTTTGATTAAGAATATTTTTATAAAGCTTTATGGCCTTTAAAAAATTTCTACTTTCGACATATTCCTGTGCTTGTAAAATATCTTTATACTGTCCAGATGTGAATCCACATCCAGACAGTATTAGGAATAAAAATAAACTAGTTAGTTTCCTCATCAGCATCCACTATTTTCTCAACGGCAACAACTGATTCACCATCTTTAAGTTTAATCAGTCTTACACCTTGAGTGTTTCTACCTAATAAAGAAATACCTGCAATCTTAGTTCTAATAACTTGACCATTATTTGTAATAATCATTAAGTCATCTCTATCAGTAACAGGTTTAATTTGTGAAAGAACACCTGTTTTCTCAGTTAATTTCATAGCGATAATACCTTTACCACCACGAGACTGCTTTCTATAGTCAGTAGCACTTGATCTTTTACCGTATCCTTTAGAAGTAATACTTAAAATCTCAGCTCCATCATCAATGATGGCCATTCCAATAACTTCATCACTTGCATCAATTGCTATCCCTTTAACACCTTGAGAAACTCTTCCCATTGGACGACAATCAGACTCAGCAAATCTAATTATTTTACCTGCACTTGAACATAGTAAGATATCTTTCATACCATCAGTTACTCTAACACCTAAAACAGCATCATCTTCATTCACTTTGATAGCTCTAATACCAGAAGCTTTTACGTTTCCATATTCTTCAAGCTTAGTCTTTTTAACTAGACCCTTCTTAGTTGCAAATACTAAATAATGGTCACTAAAGTCTTTTGGAACTGTCGTAATTTCTGTTACTTTTTCACCTGGTTTAAGAGGTAATAAGTTAACAACATTTCTACCTTTTGCTGTTCTTGTTCCTTCAGGAACTTGATAAACTTTCAACGTATAAACTTGTCCACGATCTGTGAAGAACATTAATTGGTCATGAGTTTCTGCTGTGAAGATATTAGTAAAGAAATCTTCATCAGTTTCACTAGAAGAACCTTTAACACCTTTACCACCACGCTTTTGAGCTTTATATGTGTCTATTGGCATACGCTTTAGGTATCCCTTATGCGTAATAGTAACGATTACTTCTTCATTTTTAATAAAATCTTCAATTTGCATTTCGTCAGCAACACCAACAATTTCAGTTCTTCTTTCATCACCGTATGATTCAAGAATTTCATCAAATTCAGTTTTGATAATACCTCTAATTAAGTCTTCACTAGCTAGAATTCCTTCTAGTCTTGAAATTTCTTGCATTATGGCTTCATAATCAGCAACAATTTTATCTCTTTCAAGACCAGTTAATCTTTGAAGTCTCATATCTAATACGGCTTGAGCTTGGATATCACTTAAACTGTATGTATTCATTAATCCAGATTTGGCTTGTGCTGGACCTTCTGAAGTTTTAATTAATTCAACAATTGCATCAATATTTTCAACTGCTGTTTTTAATCCTTCTAAAATATGTGCACGAGCTTTAGCTTTCTTTAATTCGAACATTGTTCTTCTGATTACAACTTCACGTCTGTGATCAATAAAACATTGAAGTTGTTCACGAATGTTCATTACTTTTGGCTGACCATTTTTAATAGATAAGAAAATGATACCGAAAGAAGTTTGCATTTGAGTCATCTTAAATAATTTATTTAAGATAATATTAGCTGGTTCACCACGCTTAATATCAATACAAATTCTTATACCTAACTTATTTGACTCATCTCTAATATCTGAAATACCAACTAGTGTTTTATCACTAGCTAACTTAGCAATCTTTTCAATAAGTTTTGCTTTGTTAACTTGATAAGGAATTTCAGTAACAATAATTCTTTCTCTTTCTTGTTTTCCATGAACTTCAATATCTGCTTTTGCACGTATTTGAAGGACGCCTTTACCAGAGTGATAAGCAGACTTAATACCAGATGTACCTTGAATTTCACCACCAGTAGGGAAGTCAGGACCTGGAATTAACTGCATTAATTCATCAATGCTAATATCTTTGTTTTCTAAAACTGCATTCATACCTGCCATAATTTCAGTTAAGTTATGTGGAGGTATATTTGTTGCCATACCAACTGCAATACCTGAAGAACCATTAATTAATAAATTTGGAATTCTTGTAGGAAGTACACGTGGCTCTTGTAATGAATCGTCATAGTTAGGCTGCCAGTTAATAGTATCTTTATCGATATCTTTTAACATGTCTTCAGCCATTTTCTTCATTCTTACTTCGGTATACCTCATAGCGGCTGCATTATCACCGTCAATAGAACCAAAGTTCCCCTGACCATCAACAACTGGGTATCTCATTGAGAAATCCTGAGCTAGTCTTACAACTGCTTGATAAACAGAAGAGTCACCATGTGGGTGATACTTACCAATAACATCACCGACAACTCTGGCTGATTTCATATATGGCTTATTACTATAGTTTCCTAATACATGCATTGCATATAATACACGTCTATGAACTGGTTTTAGACCGTCTCTTACATCTGGAAGAGCACGTCCTACGATTACGCTCATGGCATAATCTAAATAACATTCACGCATCTCATCTTGAATTAAAAGAGGAGCAATATGCCCGTGATTGTGTCCGTCTGGTGTGTTGTTATCATCACTCATATAAAATAATCCTTAATTAAACGTCTAAGTTTCTAACATTCAGTGCATTTGATTCAACAAATTCACGTCTAGGTTCAACAGCATCTCCCATTAAAACAGAGAATACTTGATCAGCATCAATAGTATCTTCAATTTTAACTTGAAGAAGTGTTCTATTTTCTGGATCCATTGTTGTTTCCCAAAGTTGATCTGGGTTCATCTCTCCAAGTCCCTTATAACGTTGAATGTAAGCACCTTGTTTACCTGTAGCGATAACAAATTCTGCAAATTCACCTAAAGTAGAGAATGTTTCATCCATCTTATCTGTTTTGATTTTGAACTCTGAAGTTAAATATTTTTTAATTCCTTCATAATGATTAATTAAACCAGCAAACTCTGGTGAATCAATAAAAAGTGAAGATAATTTAAACTTTTTAGTTCTTAAAGTTCCTTCAACAGTTACTCTTATTAGATGAGACTCATGTTGAACATCTTCTTCTACTTCAAAAATATATTTTTTTAGAGTTTCATTAGCAATTCCAGCAAAATAATTATTTAAGTTCTCAACAGCTTTTTCTAATAAGTTTTTAGACTTCAAGATTCCAGAGTCAATAACACCATCTTCAATGATTTTCTTTAATAATGGTTTATCAAAATGTCTGTCATAAGAATTTAAAATTGAATTATAAGCTTTATATTTATTTAAAAATACATTCACTTCATCAATAGGTTTTGCTTCACCATCGATTGTGATCGTTGAATTATCTAAAGCAGTACTAATTAAGAACTTCTCTAATAATTTTTCATCTTTAATATAATTTTCAACTCTACCTTTCTTATATTTATAAAGAGGAGGTTGAGCGATATATAAATGTCCACGTTCAATTATTTCAGGAAAGTGCCTATAGAATAAAGTTAATAATAACGTTCTAATGTGAGAACCATCGACATCGGCATCAGTCATAATGACAATTTTATGATATCTAAGTTTTGCTACATCAAAATTATCTTTACCAATACCAGTTCCCATAGCTTGAATTAAGTTTTTAATTTCATCACTACCTAAAACTTTATCGTATCTAGCTTTTTCAACATTAAGAATCTTACCCTTTAGTGGTAATACTGCTTGATGTTTTCTATCTCTACCTTGCTTAGCAGATCCACCGGCTGAATCTCCCTCGACAATATAAATTTCACAAAGCTCAGGATTCTTTTCCTGACAATCGGCCATCTTTCCAGGTAGTCCACCAAAATCCATTGCTGATTTTCTTCTTGTTAATTCACGAGCTCTTCTTGCTGCATCTCTTGCCGCAGCAGCATCAACTGATTTTCTAATTACAGTTTTACCTACAGCTGGGTTTTCCTCTAAGAATATTTTAAATTTTTCACCTACAAGTGAGTTAACAATACCTTCAACTTCACTTGAACCAAGTTTGTCTTTGGTTTGACCTTCAAATTGTGGATTAGCCAATTTAACTGAAATAATTGCAGTTAAACCTTCACGCATATCATCACCAGTAAGACTAATTTTACCTTTTAAAAGGTTGTTATCTTTAGCGTAGTTATTTAAGACTCTTGTTAAAGCTGTTTTAAAACCAGATACATGTGTTCCACCACCCGGAGTATTAATATTATTTGCATAACCAGTTAACGTTTCAGAATAACTATCAGTCCATTGCATTGCAATTTCAACTTCATACTCATCTTTTGAATGGAAAAAATATACTGGCTTTTTATGAACTGCATTTTTTGCTCTATTTAAATATAAAACAAATTCTCCAAGCCCACCTTCATAATGGAAAGTTTCTTTTTTATCATTACGCTCATCTTTTAAAGAGATTTTTAATCCTTTATTTAAAAAGGCCATCTCTCTAAATCTGTTTCCAAGTCTATCGTAATCGAATTCATGAATCTCAAATAAATCAGGATCAAGTTTAAACGTTACCGCAGTACCATTATCGCCTTCAGCACATTCACCTATTGTAGAAAGTGGCTCTTTTGCTATTCCAGTTTCAAATTTTAATGAATGAACTTTTTTATCTTTCTTAATTTCAATCTTCATCCATTTAGACATTGCATTTACTACAGCGGCACCAACTCCATGTAGACCACCTGAAACTTTATAAGCTCCACCGTCTTCATTGAACTTTCCACCTGCATGTAATTTAGTAAACACGATTTCAGCTGCAGAGATTTTTTCTACTGGGTGAATTCCTACCGGAATACCACGACCATCATCTACAACAGTAATTGAGTTATCTACGTGAATAATAACTTTAATTTCAGAACAATAACCTGCTAATGCTTCATCAACTGCATTATCTACAATCTCGTAAACACAGTGGTGAAAACCACGCATTCCCGTATCACCGATATACATACCAGGTCTTTTTCTAACGGCCTCAAGACCTTCTAAAACTTTAATTTGATCTGCGCCGTACTCGGTATTAACCTTGGCAATAGATTCGTGTGTTTGATCCATATGATAGAACTCCCTCTCTCAATTGCTGATTCAAGTTTGTTCTACATCTCCATTGTCGATATAAAACTTTTTTGAATCATCAATCTTTTCTAACTTTTTCCTAAAATTTTCATTAGCCGTCGTAATAAAAACTTGGAATTTTTTTGCTTCCAAATATTCTATTAAGTTTTCCCAACGTCGGCTATCTAATTCCCCTGAAACGTCGTCTATAAGTACCAAAGGGTAAGAGTTAAATTTATACCGAAAAAGCTCTATATAAGCAAATATGAGGCTCAGAAAGCTCATCTTTTGCTGTCCTAAGGAACAGTATTCAAATGAGTTAAAACCATCAAAATTAAACACGTAGTCATCTCGATGAATACCGTATTGCGTCTTACACAACACATCATCTTTTTTAATACTTTCATCGTAAAAAGATTTTATTTGTTCTTGCGAATAATTATTAAATTTAGTGTTTAATTCAATCTTTAAATCATGCACTTCATCAAAAATAATTTTAAATGTTTTCCCACAATAATCTGATAGGGAAGAGATAAAATGTTTTCTCTCATTCATTAAGTAAAATGAATATTCTGCTAACTGTGGATTAATAGCTTTTATTTGATCGATATAGTTATTTGGCTTCTTAGCTAATAATTTATTTCTAAATTTTAATGATTGATTAAAATCTTTTAAGGTCTTTTTATACTGAGCGCTGATCTTAGATAGATAAGTGTCAAACCATTCTCTTCTAAAAGCTGGGATAGTATGAAATGAGTACGAATCGAATGGATTTATAAAAACTGTTTCAAGCTCGAGTTTCTTTCTTGTAGCAGCATTATCTTTAAACCATTGGTTACTATTTATAAGTAATTTACCTGTATATGAAAACCTACAATCCTCATTACCTACTAAACTTGAAAATAATATTTCAGGTTGTTCACTCTCAACACTTATAATTTGTGGAAAAGATGTATTTTTGCGAAATGATTTTCTATTGATTAGATAATTTATGGCTTCAAGTATATTTGTCTTACCATTTCCATTATTACCAAAGATACAATTAATACCATTTGAAAATTCTAAGATGTCTGAATTTAAATTTCTAAAGTTAGTTACTTGAAGTTTTAATAACTTTAAATCCATTACAACTTAAGTGGCATAATAATTCCTAAGAAGTCAGGAATTTCATTAGATCTCACTACAACTGGACTAAGTTCATTATTAAATTCATATACAATTTCATTAACATCTAAAACTGTAAGAGATTCCAACATGTATTTAGCATTAAAACCAATTTCAATATCTTCACCGTTGTATGATACTGGTATTGTTTCAGTAGCATGACCAAGTGACGGATGGTTAGCTGATAATGTTAATTTAGAATCAGCAACAGTTACTTTAATCCCATTTGTTTTTTCATTAGATAATAATCTAATTCTTTTAACAGCATCGTATAATGAATTTCTATCTACATTCATTGTATACAAAGTTTTAGAAGGAATTACAGTTTGGTACTTTGGATATTCTCTAGCAATTAATCGAATTGATAAATAATAAATATCATCAGAATTAATATACATAAAAGATTCATCTAGTGATATTGTTAATGTTGATTCTAAATTTGAATCAGCAATTTTCTTTAATTCAGCAATACCTTTACGTGGAATAATAACTCCATCGATTAAACTTTGATTTTCTGAGTTGAAATCATGAATATCAAGCAATGCTAATCTGTGACCATCAATCGCGACTGATCTTAATTTTGAATCTAGCTTTTGAAGGTAAATACCATTTAGGTTAATTCTAGTTTCATCAGTTGATACTGCATGTGATGTTTTAGAAATAATATTTACTACTTGCTGAGCTTTTAATTGAAAGGGTTCTCCACTGCTTTGAAAGTTAACTTGTGGATAATCTTCGCTACTTGTGATCAAAAGTGAATAATTTATATTTTTACAATTAAGTTCTAAAACATTTTTATCATGATCAATATCCATCTCAACCATGTCATCTGGTAACTCACGAACAATATCAAAAATATTTTTTGTGTTTATGCAGAAACTTCCAACTTCTGTAACTTCTACTGGAAGAATTACTTTGGCCATTACTTCAAGATCTGTAGCAATTAATTCAATATGGTTTTCAAAAGTATTAATCAAACAGTTAGTTAGAATTGGTCTAGAGTTTTTCTTATCGATAACTGTTAGTACCTTATTCAAACCATCTCTAAAAATATGAGATTGAATTTTAATTTTCATACTTGCCCTTGAATTATTTGATTTAGAATTAAATAACTTTTAATCAGCTAATTTGCAAGTGTATAAAACTCTTACTATTTATAATAATATATATATAAAATACTTATTATTATTAAGAACAACTTTCTGTGGATAAAAGTGGAAAGTGAATAAATTCAGGTATATAGCTAAAAAGTTATCAAAAGTGATTTTTTAAAAAGCAAAATTATAAACCCTTAATTGCGTATATTAATGGAATAATAAACGTAAAAAAAAGTTACTCACATCAAATTATTGAAATTATCCATAACTAAAGTTTTTTTATTTTTTATACTTCGCGTTGTTTAGTCTTGTTTAGGAAAGTTATCTTCATTTTTTTTACATTGTGGAAAAGTATAACTTTTTTCATCAATATTTTTATCCACATGACGTTAATTTGTTGAAAACTATTTACTACAAAAAAAAAGGACCATCTTTTGGCCCTTTCTTCTATTATAATGTTGATTCTATTTCATATATTTGCTGTGAGACTTTTCCATCATCCTTAATTCTCTTCTTAATTTTATCGATGGCATGAATAACTGTACTATGATCTCTGTTGTCAAAAAAGACACCAATCTCTTCTAAAGTCTTTTTTAGAATTTTGTGAGTCATGTACATAGCTATATGTCTTGCAAATACTAGCTCTGCTTTTCTTGCTTTTCCTCTAATATCACCAAGTGGAAGTTTAAAATAAGCAGCTACAGCTTTTGTAATACTCTCTATATTAAGTATCTTTTCTTCAAAGTCTTGTGTAAGTCCTAGCTGCTCTTTAGCAATCTCTAAATCAATATCTACATTCATAAGATCAGAGTAGGCACCAAGCTTAATTAACTTACCCTCAAGCTCTCTAACGTTGCTTCTTACACAACTAGCAATTAAATTAATAACATCATCATTAATAAAGATATCTCTTTCAATTGCTTTTTTTCTTAAGATTGCACATCTTGTTTCAAGATCTGGTTGTTGAATGTCTATTAATAGAGCAGATGATAATCTTGTTCTAATTCTATCTTCTAAACCAGAAATTTCTTTTGGTGGTTTATCTGAAGTGAAAACTAATTGTTTGTTTTTATTTTGTAACTCATTAAAGATGTTAAAGAACTCAGCTTGTGTTCTAGTTTTATCTTTTAGTTCGTGGATATCATCTATTATTAATACATCTACAAGATCAGTATATTTTCTTTGAAAGTCAGGCATTGTTTTACTTTGAATGGCCATAACCATTTCTTTAGTAAAGTCACCAGCACTAGTTACACAAATTCTTTTTTCTGGTTGTTTCTCTTGAATATAATTACAAATAGCATGTAATAAGTGAGTTTTACCTAAACCAGAATTCCCATAAAGATATAATTGAGGATAAACATGTCCTGGATCTTTAGATACGGCCTGTGAAAATGCGTGTGCCATATTATTAGAGTGACCTACAATAAAGTTATCAAAATTCTTATTAGGATCTATCTTTCCATAAATTTTGCTATTTAAGTGCTTGATTTCTTTACTATTTACTTCGTTTTGAATCTCTTCATTACTAGTTGGAGCAGGTGTATCTATTCTAAAAGAAGTATTACTTACAGTATTTCCTCTTTTAAAGTTAATATCACCATCATTTACAGTTTTATGGATCTCTTCTGTATAACTCATCTGCTTATGATCATTTACAGTGTTTAACACATTGTTTTCATTAGAAGATAGGCTTTTTACAGAGTTCATAACTGTAATTCTAATCAAGTATTGTTTGCCTAAAAGCATTGAAACAGCTTGTTGGATATGCTCTAAGTAATGGTTTTCCATCATGTTTTTGATAAAATTAGTAGTTACTGAAAATTCAATAACATCCTCATCAATAGAATTGATAGTGAAGGTATTATGGAAAAAAGCATTGTATTTACGGGGGTTTATACTATCTTTTAAGATATTTAAGATCTCGTCCGTAATGCTTTTTAATTCTTCTACATCAAAGTCTTCTTCCATAAGTCCTTGATTTAATTGATTTTTGTTAAAACTATTTTGAATAAACTGATCATTATTATTTTCTTTTGATACTGTATCAATAAACTGATCTGATTGTAAACCTTTGTTATTATTGGGCTTATCAAAGTTGATGAAGTGTTCGAATGGAAAATTCTCGTTCATTAATTGCTCTCTCTCAAAAGGTGTGTTCTCTGTGTGGGTCGGAAGCTAGCATGTTCATTTTTTATTTTCAATGATGTTAGAAATTTTTATAAAGTGGTCTTAACCTTTTTTATTGACCCTGTGCTTATTTTTTTGTACTAATACACCTCACGAAAATTGAAATTTAAATAAATTTTATTAAGATAGGTGGATTATGAGTAAAAGAACTTGGCAACCAAAGAAATTAAAAAGATTAAGAAAGCATGGTTTCCTAAAGAGAATGAGTTCTCCAGGTGGAAAAAATGTTATTAAAGCTAGAAGAGCTAAAGGTAGAAAACAGTTAACTGTTACTACTGGTAGAAAATAATAAATCATAATTTTTCAAAAAATAATCGTTTGTTAAATAGAACTGACTTCCTATCTATGAAAGATGGTGGTCATTTCTTATATCAAAATTCAATTTTTATTTTTCACAAAAAGAATCAATCAAAAGAGACTAGGCTAGGAATTTCAATTTCAAAAAAAATTGGAAAGGCTAATGCTCGTAATCGCTATAAAAGATTAATCAGAGAGACATTTAGATGTTCTTCATTTAAAGAAATGTCTTCTGATTTAAATATTGTCATTAATAATAAGAAATATAAGGCATTTTCTAAGGATACAAAGTCATTTGAAAATCAGATGATAAAAGATCTAAAAAATGGCCTAAAAACTATCAGTCTACAATAGTTTTATTATTGATTTTAATATGTTAAAACCACAAAAATTAAATTTATATCGGAGTTAATATATATGGG
>CAXGOD010000032.1:0-10903 GCA_964011245.1 uncultured Bacteriovoracaceae bacterium
CATTGCTAACGCATACAAGAACTGTGGGTACTCCTTACTAAGAGTAAATTGTAATGTATTATCATCAAGCGCTTTTAATCCAGATACTTCATCCGCATAGTTCGACTTGTCAGCACCAGCATATTTATCACGCCATTCATTTAAACCTGCGATCTTACCATCAAGTAACCACCAACCAGTCGAAACGTTTTTAGCGTCTGCCATCCTTTTAATAGAGAAAACAAAGTCCTGTGCTTTAAGATCTCTACCCTTTCCACTAGGAAAACATTTATTATCATGAAACTTAACACCCTTTTTTATTTTAAAAGTATAAGTCATTCCGTTATTTGAAACTGTTGGCATACCTTCAGCTAAATTTGGAATTAATTCATATGGTCTTTTTAAGTAATGATAAGACAAAAGTCCTTCATAAACTCTAGCGATCTCTCCACTTGAGTAAGTATCACCTGCATTTACTGGATCAAATCCTTTAACTTTTGCAGAAACACTTAAGTTAAGTACTTTCTCTTTTAAATCTACTTTTTTGGTACAACTAACACTCGCTAAAAGTGCAGCAACCATGAACAAAACGATGCTTTTTGACATTCAAGTTCCCCTTTTAATTAAAAACCACATAACTGTATAACAGATTCTCTGAACGTTCTATAAAAACTCGATTTCATTGACAAGAAGTGCAGTTTGGCACCTGTTGTATGAAAAAGTTCAGCCCTATTCCGACACTTCTAGTCAGCTTTTTCCAAACATTTTCTTACAACAACTTCAATTTTAAACGGAATATCTCCATTGCCTTGCTGCATTACAATATCGTAACGCCCAAAGTAATTATTACTTACGAGATTTTTAAAACTGACAATGGCCTTAGAACCGGATTGGCCTAGATCTTTTTTTGCAATAAGCTCTTTGCTTTTAGCTTCCCAATTAAAATTAAGCTTATCTCTTTTATTATTTTTTAGTTGAATCACTTCTAACAAAAATTCTGACCAAGTAGCGAAGAACAACTCAAGACTTTCCGGTGAGACCCCTTGCTGTTCTTTTAAGATTCTATCTTCAAATGAAAAATATTGTTTAAGCTTATTTGGCTCACTCCAATCTAATTCTACATGCTCGTGCCCATAAAGTGGAAAGTTAAAGGCCATAAGCCATTTGTGCTCTACTTCTTTTAATGCACTTTCATAGCTAAACACATACTTTTGTTTTTCAACAACTAGTCTTCCTTTACCTGTTGAGCTTATACAAATCTTTTGAATATTATTTTTGAGATTTTTAGAAAGGTTACTTGTTGTAAATAAGGCACAAGAACTTAGAGTAAATAAAAAAAGCAGCACTATAGATTTCATAATAAAAACTATGTACTGCTATATTCGATAAATCAAATATTACTTAAATGATGCAGGAACCCTTTTAGATTCAATTTGCTTTAATGCATCATAAAGCTCTTGTCTTTCAGATTCTTGTTTTACGTGTTTTAAAGCTTCTACAATAAACTTCTTAGCTGATGAAAACTGCTTCTTCGAAGTATAGATAATCGCAAGATGCTTTTGAATTGAAACATCCTTTGGCTCTTTCTTTACTGCCTTTTTAAGCTCTACTAGAGCTTTATCAACTTCACCAACTTTATAGTAGTACCAACCTAATGAATCTCTTATAAATCCATCTTCAGGACTGATTTTTACTGCTTTATTTAGGTACTCAAACGCCTTATCAAAATCTTTTTCTCTTTCTACTAGTGAATAGCCTAGAAAGTTCCATGCATGAGCATTTTTTGGTTCTTTGTCTAGAATCTCCCAAATTAGCCCAGACGACTTATCAAAGTTACCTTGTTTCTCATATAGTGAAGCTAGATAGTATTTATGATTCTCTCCAAAACCTTCTAGAGAACTAACACCCTCTAAAGAGTCTATAGACTCATCAACATCTTCAATATTTTCAAAGTATCCAGCTTTAATAACACTGAACTCAATTTTAAGTTTTTTTAACTCATCAATTTTATTATCTACAAAAGATACAAACTTCTTATGATAGTTTCCTGACTCTCTATTTATATAGTATTCCCCTTGAGCTAATGTGCTTAACATCTGAGCGACCTGAACAGAGCTGTCGTGATAAAGACCACTATCCACGTTAATTTGCGAAAAGAAATCAATAGCATTCTCAAATTCCTCCACCTCTTGGTAAATAGCCCCTAGGTAGTAAAGAATCTTATCATTTTTAGGAACATGTATTAAAAGGTCCTTGAAAGTAGAAATCGCTCTATTGTATTGTTTAGCATCAGTATAAAGAATACCTAGCTTAACCTTTAGGTTTAAATTGTCTGGCTCATAATCACTTAGCCTTTCGGCATAAGGGATAACCTGAACAAATTTCTCTCCAGCAAACATTAATTGCACAATTCTTGTGAGGATCAATGTATCATCTGGAAATTTTTTTAAATATGTCTTATAAACCTTAATTGCTTTAGCCGTTTTCTTTTGCTCTTCATATACAAGACCTAGCGCCATTGTAGCTTGACTAAACTCAGGTTCAATCTTAGCAGCTTTTTGAAAATACTTTCTTGCTTGCTTAAGGTTGCCCTTATCTACATACATCTTACCAATATAATAAGAGAAGATTCCCTTCCCTTTAACTCTTTTTTCACATCTTTTAAGTGTCTTTACAGCTGTATTAAATTTCTTCTCAACAGCATAAGTCTTACCTAGGAAAACACAAGCATCTTCATTTTTCGGATCAACTTTTAATATTCTCTTATAAACAACTTTAGAGTCATCTGATTTTCCAAGGCTGCTATAAACACCAGCTAGAATTAAACCGATCTGTGTATCTTTCTTTTTACTTTTATTAAATAGTGAAACAAGGATCTCTTGTGATTTATCAAGCTCACCTGTTCTTATAAGACTTACAGCATACTTCTTTTTAACAAATGAATCATCAGGAACTAATTCTACTAAATGAGTATAGATAAGATTAGCTGTTTGGTAATCACCTTCCATTTGCGCTGCACTTGCTTTTAAGTATAGATCACTTGCTAAGTATCTTACCTTATCCGGACCAGAGGCCTTAGCTGCTATAGATAGCTCTTTAAGTCTTCCTGATACCTTACTCATGGTTTGCTTATTTAAATCTTTTATCTGCTCATTAGTTAAATGCTTCTTACCGTCAGCACTTGTACTCGACACATTTTTATTCGATGTCGCACAACCAACCAGTAGAAAGGAAACAAAAGACAGTTTAAACCAGGTAAAAATACTTTTCATCATCAATAATCCCATTTTTAAAAACCTAAAATATAGGTACTGACTAAATATCGGATGATTTGTGGTGTGATTTTAAAGATCTGCTTTAAATACGCCTAAAAGGTCATAATTGCCGGCAATAATTTTGATTTAGTCTCACGTTGGTACCTTAGACAGTACTTTTTACACGTCGCATCATGAAGAAAATACCTTAATTTACTTATTTTTACGAAATATGGACTTTTTTTGACTAAGTGGGTTGACTTTTTTTGCCAATTCCTTGTATTACATGGGCACTTATTAATTGAGCGCAAGCGTTATTTAGTTACGAAGCATTAAACGCAGAACACTAGAAGCCTTGCTAAATAAAATTTATATTAACTGGAATATTTAACCTCACTGATAGTTGGGGAAAAAAAATAGGGGAAAGTCAAAATGAAAGACGTAAGAATTATCAAAAGGTACCAAAACAGAAAACTTTATGACACTTTTCAATCTTGCTATGTAACTCTTGAAGAGATTGCTCAAATCGTAAGAGAAGGTAACGAAATTCAAGTTATCGATAACAAAACTAAAAATGACATCACTTACATGACTCAGCTTCAATTATTAGCTGATCAAGAAAGAAAGTCTTTAAAAGCTGGTGACACTGAATTACTTAAAAGAGTAATCAGATCTGAAGAGGGAACTCTTACAGGTTACATCAGAGGATTAGAAGCTCAAATGGGTCTAAATTTTCCAAAAGCAACTACAGAAGAAACTACTGTTGAAGCTAAAGAAGAATTTACTGCTCCAGCTTTTATGAACAACAATGTTAATCTTAACACTGTTGAAACTAGTACAACTCTTAACTAATTAGAGATTTACTAAATGGTAAAACATATATCTAAGCTCATGGTCCTAGTGGCCATGAGTTTTTACGTTTATAGTCCAACAACTCAAGCCAAGTCGCTTAAAGATAAGGCCAAAGAAGAAGCAAAAGAACTTGCTTCTACTGCTATTAGAAGTGCCGAAAGAGAAATCCACAAGCATGCTATTGGTATTGGTCTTGGTCAAACATTCCTAATGGGTCAGTTTGAAAAGTATGGTGATAATCAGATTACTGCTGATATCCTTTATAGCTATACTGCAAGCTACTCATTTGATCTTCTTGTTAATGTTCACTTCTCTCACCATAGCTTCAAAGAAAAAGAAGTTTGGTTAAGAGGATACGCCATGAGTATTAAAGCTAGATCATACGAGTTTGATGCATTTTCACCATTTTTACTTGGTGGTCTTGGTTTCTATAGCCCACAAATCGGAACAGACGACACACAATCTAAATCTAAATCAACTTTTGGATTTAACGTTGGTGCCGGTGCTGATTTAAGGTTAAATCATAAAGTGATTGCCGGAATTATGGCACAATTTCACAAGCCGTTTGAAATAAAACAAGAAGAAACAGCAGACGTAACAGGTTCTTACTTTAAGCTTTTACTTACTGCCATGTATTTGTTTTAATGGCCTAAATGGCAAACTACAAAAATCTATATATTTTCACAGGTAAAGGCGGAGTTGGTAAAACAACTTTGTCTTTTGCCTTTGCTAAATATCTTAAATCTCAGAATAAAAAAGTTAAATACATTTATTTCAAAACAGGTTCAATCTCAGATAACCAAAAGACTATCGATCAAGGTCAGTCTCTAGGAGATGAACTTGGTATTGATTGTGTTGGTCTTGATCTAAAGGACTGTGCTCAAGGTTATATTGGTAAGAAAATGAAATCTGAGATCATTGGTAAGTGGGTTGTTAAAACTCCATTTTTCAGAGCTCTCATTAATATGATTCCAGGCTTTAACTATTTAATTTATCTAGGTAGAATATTGGAGTATCTAAAAGAAGATCCAGAATTAATAATCATTATAGACTCCCCTTCTTCAGGTCATGCACTCACAATGCTTGAAGCGACTCATAACTTCAGTGAGATTTTCCAATCAGGTGTTGTTTTTGATGATACAAAGAGGATGATTGACCTAATGTTTGGTAAGGACTTTCTACAAGTAAATATTGTAACCCTGCCAACACTTATGTCAGTGCACGAAAGCCTTGAATTAGATGAGAGTCTCCAAAAAATCACTAAGATTGATAGTAAAATCATCTGCAATAATAGCTATCATGGCATTGAAGGCGTTGAAGACAGCACCCTGCCAGAATTCTTAGAGAACAAGATTAACAACGAGCATCAAGTTATTGAGGAACATAGAGGTTCAATAGCAACATTTATCACTCACTCCCCTTCCATAAATGCACCACAAATAGTAAAAGACTTAATACCATCAATGGAAAAATTAGTTTAATAAATTTGGGTAGATACCGTGGGTATAGAATCAAAACAATTTGAGATTTTTAGTGGAACAGGCGGTGTTGGAAAAACAACGATGGCAACTAGTCGTGCTATTGAAATTGCGCGTACTGGTAAAAAAGTTCTGCTCATAACTATTGATCCGGCAAAAAGATTAAAAGAACTTCTCGGCATGAAAGATGAAGACGCTGGTGAAGTAATTCAAATTAAAGATCCATTGAAACTAGATGAAGAAGTTGAACTAGATGCTCTTTTAATGAGCCCTGAAAAAACGATCTCTAGAATTGCCGAAAAAACGAAAACTCAAGATGTACTCCAAAGTAGAATTTTAAAAATCCTATCAAAACCATATGGTGGATTAAATGAAATTTTATCTATTGTTGAACTACAAATGAATTTAGAAAAGAACATATACGATACAATCGTTTTAGATACTCCTCCAGGAAGTCATTTTTTAGATTTCCTTGAAAGCGTTGATAAAATCAGTGCCTTCTTTGACCAGAGCTTTGTAGATATATTTAATTACTTAGGTAAGAAGTCTGGACGAAAAACAATGAGTTCAGGAAAAAAGTTTATGACGATGATGGTTTCTGCCGGAGTTAAAAAACTTTTATCTTATCTTCAAAAAGTGACTGGTGGAAAGTTCATAGAAGATTTCATGGAAGCCATTGGTGCTATCTATACAAGTAAAGATTCATTTGTTGCGGCTTTAAACCTGCAAAAAGAATTAAAAAACCATTCAAAATCGAACTGGTATTTAGTAACAAGTGTCGACCAAAACAAATTAAAAGAAGCAATGGAATTACAAAACCATGCAAAAGATTTATTAGACGAAAAAACATATATCATTCTTAACAAATGCCTACAGGACAAACTTGATTACTGGCAACCAGAAGAAGGTGATGTCCTGGCCAATAAGCTAAAAGATAGCTTTGCACATAGAGAGAATGATTTGAAATCGTTTATGAAGACTAAGTTTAAAAATGTTTTAGAGTTTAATGAGGTTCTAAAAGTATCTCCTCTAGATCATGTAAAAGAACTAAGTGAACAGTGGAAAACAATTTAGGAGTTAATAAAATGGATAAATTTAAAGGAACAAGTATTATAGACGCTATTGGTGATACACCAATAATTCAATTACAAAATGTAGCTAAGAATGTTGATTCAGAAATCTATGTAAAGCTTGAGTATTTAAACCCGGGTGGATCTACTAAAGATCGCATGGGTGTTTTTATGATTCAAAAAGCTGTAGAGAAAGGTGATTTAAAACCCGGTGGAACTATTGTTGAATGTACTTCTGGAAATACAGGGATTGGAATTCTTTTATATGCTAATACTCATGGCTATAAATGTGTTTTTGTTATGGCGGATAAACAGTCTAAAGAAAAGGTCGATAGTCTAAGAGCATTTGGTGCAAAAGTCATTATGTGTCCTACAAATGTTGAACCAGAAGATCCAAGAAGTTACTACTCAGTGGCTGCTGCCTTAGGAAAGCTACCTAATTCGTATTTTGTTAACCAGTATGACAACGTAAATAATGGTCTTTGTCACTATGAGCAAACAGGACCAGAAATCTACAAACAAACAGAAGGAAAGTTTGACACTTTTATTGCTCCAGTTGGAACTGGTGGTACAATTTCTGGTGTTGGAAAATATCTTAAAGAAAAAATGCCGGACGTAAAAATCATAGGTGTTGACTGTAAAGGTTCAATTCTTAAAAAATACCATGAGACAGGTGATAAAACTGGAGCTCATGGTTATGTCCTTGAAGGTATTGGGGAAGACTTCTTACCTGAGAACGTTAAGTTTGATGTAATTGATAAGTTCTTAATGGTTGAAGATGAAGAATCATTTCAATTCACAAGAAAACTATTAAAAGAAGAAGGTGTGTATACTGGAGGTTCTGCTGGAGCTTCTGTTATGGCCGCTATTAGATATGCAGAAAAGATTGAAAAGCCTGAAAAGATTCTTGTTCTTCTTCACGACTACGGAAACAGATACTCAGGAAAAATCTATAACGATGCTTGGATGAAAGAGATGGGTTATAAGTTAGATGATTCTCAAGATGAACTTGACCAACAAATCCTAGAAATCATCGGAGAGAATGGGACCTTAGTATAACAAGATATAAGTCATGAAGTTTGCAACGAAAGTAATTCACAAAGGAGGAGAACCTGACAAAGAAGCCGGAGCAATTATTCCTCCGATCTTTCAAACCTCTACCTATGTGCAAAATAGCCCAGGTAATCATAAAGGTTTTGAGTATTCAAGAACTCATAACCCAACTAGATCAAGACTTGAGGAAAACTTAGCCTCTTTAGAAAAAGCAAAGTATGCCCTAGTTACAGCTTCAGGCCTATCCTTATCAACACTTATCATGCATGCCTTACCAACAAAATCTAAAATAATTTGTGGTAGTGATCTCTATGGTGGAACCTACCGTCTTTTTTCAACTGTGTTTAAAGATATTCATGAATTCCATTATGTGGATACGACAAATACAAAAGAAGTTGAAAAGCTTATAAAGGAAGTTAAACCAGATGCTATTTGGCTAGAGACTCCTACTAATCCATTACTCAAAATCACCGACCTTAAAAAAGTTTGTAAGACTGCAAAGCTTAACAAGGTAATGTCTTTTGTTGATAACACTTTTATGTCTCCCTATTTTCAAACTCCTTTGGAGTTAGGAGCTGACGTAGTTGTCCATTCAATGTCTAAATATATTAATGGACACTCTGATGTCATAGGAGGTTCTATGATGACGAACAATAAAAGTTTCTATGAAAAGGTATGGAAACTTCAAAATTCAATTGGGCCAAGTCAATCACCATTTGACTCATGGTTAGTTCTAAGAGGCGTAAAAACTTTGGCGCTAAGAATGCTACAGCATCAAAAAAATGCATTAGCGATAGCAAAGTATTTAGAAGGACATTCGAAAATAGAAAAAGTTATATACCCTGGTCTTAAGTCACATCCGCAACACTCAACAGCCAAAAAACAAATGAAAGGTTTTGGAGGTGTTGTATCAATATACTTAAAAGGGGAAGGATATAAGAAATTCCTTAAAAAGGTTAAATTATTCTCCCTTGCTGAAAGTCTTGGCGGTGTTGAATCCGTTGTGGGACATCCGGCAACAATGAGTCATGCTTCAATGCCTAAAAACTTAAAAGAAAGAATAGGTATAACCCAGAACCTTATACGCTTAAGTGTAGGAATTGAAGATACTGATGACCTGATTGTTGATCTTGAGAATGCTCTCAATTCTATCAAATAGCCAGTTATTAGAGTTTTAACTAACAAACTTACATATTAATACTATGTGTATACACTGTCGTTTGCTATAATAAGGATATGAAGAATCTAATTCTAATGCTTATTCTATTACCTACTACTCTGATCGCTTCTGAAAAAGAGCAAGAATGTGAGGTGGCCCTTACAGCACAACTTCACTCAAGAGCTAAAGAGAAGATTACTTCAGTAGCAGAAACATTCTATTCGGAACTTTATGAATATGATGATGAAGATATCGCAAGAGAAAACCCTCTAGGTCTTCTTTTAAAAAAAGAAAAAGAAGACCTAATAAAATGTATTAGTCGCAAAGGTGAAGATAACTGCTCAAAAGAAATAAAAAAGTTTTATGACGAATATCAGAAGCTGAAAGAAACAGCTGCAAAGGGTAATATTGACTCGAAAATTTGTAATAGCCCTAACTTAACTGATGACTTACATGCTGATATGCTCTACCAATTGAAAAAGATAAAAGAATGTAAAAAAAGTAGCAGTCATAAAATTTTTATTGCTCAAGCATATGGAATTTTAAAAAGACATATCAAAACTAAAAGAGAGATCGAAATAGAGATCAAAGATCTATATGGAATTAAAAGTGAGCACAAGCTGTGTAATCCCTTATCAATAGTATCAAAGCGTAATATTAACTCGAAACAATCTAAAAAAGAGATGTGTCATAAGTTAGTAATAAAGACAAATTTGATCATGAAGCTATCTGGAAGATGTAAAAAGTAAAAAGGGAGACAAAAGTCTCCCATGATATTATGAAATGTATGTTAAACGCCCCTTAGAGTCATTTTTCTGAAGATTATTCAAGTACTCTTTAGTTGCAGTATCAACATACCGGACTTTAGAGAAGTTGATGACAACTGCTTTGTCACCATTATCTAAGTGAATATCAACCTGCTTTGAGAGCTTTGGTAATGAAAGAAAAGTTGCTACACCATGAGCGTTGATTTCAATCTTCTCATCCTTTACCTCTGCATCTGCTTCAAAATGATTTAATTTATAGATAAGGTGAACTAGTGATAAAGCATAACCAATAAGTACTCCATAAAGAAGATTGATTGTAACTATTGAGCCAATAGTAGCTAAGTATATAACCGCTTCAAACTTATTAAACTCATAAAATGTTTTTGTTGCTTTAACATCAATTAATTTAAAACCTGTGAAGACAAGAATTGCTGCTAATGCAGACCTTGGAATATAACCAAGAACATTTGAGAATAAAAATAGAAATGCAGCAATCCAAATACCGTGCATAATAGTAGAAGCTTTAGTTCTACCACCAAACTCGATATTTGCTGAACTCCTAACAATAACACCCGTAATTGGCATAGCTCCAATTAGGCCCGCAATTGTATTCCCAATTCCTTGTGCAAGTAATTCTTTATTGTAATCAGACTTATGATCCTCTTTAACAGAGTCGACAGCAGAGACACATAAAAGAGTTTCTGTTGTTGCAACCAATGCTATAGCAAGACCTCCTAGGATCATCTCAGCATTAAAGCCTGAAACAATTCCACCAAGATTAAAAGATAGCTGTCCAAAAATATCATCTGGAATTTCAATAAAGTTAACCCCAAGTTTACTAAAGTATGCAATAAGAGATGTAGCTACAATTGCAATTAAAGGAGAAGGGATTGGTAGCTTTACTCTATGTCTAAAAATATTCCACCCAATAAGGATTACTAGAGTAATCAAACCTAGTGTAGCCGCTTGTAGATGTTGAACTCCCAAAGTGGTATCAAATATATCAATAAATGCCATAGGCATAGTTAAAATATTTTGTGTTCCTGAAGCTTTTGGAGCATGATCAAGCATAACATGAAACTGAGACGCTAGAATAAGCACACCAATTCCTGAAAGCATTCCCTTTACTACTGCGGGGGAAACAGCTTTAAAAAGATTTCCAAGTTTAGAAACAGCACCTACGATTTGAAAAAGACCTGCAAAAATACATATAACTGAAAGTCCTGCGAGTCCATGTTTTTGAACAATCTCAAATACCATAACAGCTAAACCTGCTGCAGGTACACTAACT
>CAXGOD010000033.1:0-10819 GCA_964011245.1 uncultured Bacteriovoracaceae bacterium
TCAAAACTACCATTGTGTCAGTTTCAATATATTGTTTTAAACATCTTTCAATATAATACTTAGAGTTTACTCTGCAGAAATTTTCACGTTTATTTACTAATTGAATAATATGAGTGTCCATTTTTCCAATAACATTAAACATTATTTTTTCTGAGTTAAGTTTTGAATATTCAAAGTTTGCAGAAGATACTACTAAGTTTTTATCTTCTTTTGAAAACTTACCAGCTTTTTTCTCATATTGGTTAATAACTTTTTCTAAGTTCGTTTTATAACATTGTTGTGCATTAGTATCATTTAGTGAGCAATAAATATAAACCTGTTTCAAGTCAAAATGCTTTTTTAATGAGATCAGTTGTTGAGGCTCAGCGCTGGCAATCGATCTTCCAAGGACTGTTTTATCAAATGTTGAGAAGTGTCCCTTTGTAGGTATTGAGTTTTTCTGACAACTGGCCAATAGTGAAGCAAAAATTAAAAGAGTTAACCCATTGATAACTGCAATTGAAATAATTTTGTCAAACTTCATATGATCCCTTCGATTCAAGCGTGCTATTTTACTTATCGACAAAAGTCCTACTAACTTTAGTAAAAAAGTCAGTTAAACATATAGTATTGGTTTTCTTATGCTAAATATCTGTTATTATGAATTAATGAATAAGATTGTAACTACGGATATTACAGATCCATATTTAAATTTGGCCATTGAAAATGATTTGCTTATAAATACGAAGCCAGGGCAAAGACAACTTTTTCAGTTCATAAATAGGCCTTGTGTCGTTATTGGTCGCTTTCAGAATCCATGGATTGAATGTAATTTAAAAAAAATGCACCTAGATGAAATTTCGCTTCTTAGACGTCAAAGCGGAGGGGGTACAGTTTATCATGATCAAAATAATATTAATTTTTCTTTTATTGCAGATAAAGAGCTCCATTCTCAAAAGTATAATCATGAATTAGTAGTCAAGTGCCTCAAGGAGCTAGGTGTTTTGGCCTATGCCACAGAAAGGGGAGATATTAGACTAGATACTAACGATAAAAAAATTTCTGGAAGTGCATTTAAACAAAAAAAGAGTCAAGCCTTTCATCATGGGACAATGTTAGTCACTACTGATTTAGAATTATTAAATGAATATATCAGCTCTGATAAGCAAGACTTAGAAACCAAAAGTATTGCTTCTGTGAGAAGTAAGGTTGCAAATATATCTGAAATTAAAAGCAGTATAAACACAACAACTTTTATGCAAATGCTATCAGATGTTTTTCAAAGAGATCAAGACTATTGTGAACATATATTTATATCTAAAGAACAGGTGCTGTCTGATAGTATCATTAAGTATGCTAATGAATTAAGGGCCTATAATTGGAAGTTCTCTGAGACTCCTAAATTTGTTTGTGAAAGTCTTTTTAAGACAAAGCAAGGGGAAGTTTCTATAGAGTTAGTTATAAAAAAAACTAAGATCGAGTCAATAAGTTTAGAAAGCCAAGAAGTTCATCCCATATTATTAAATGAAATAGAGAGTTTACTTTTGAACAACTTTATTGAGATTAATGAAATCGAGCAAATAGATAACCACTACACAGGTGTTGATAGAGAATTTTTCAAAGAAGTTTTAGATTGGTTTAAAAGTTATTTTAATTTAAAGATTATCCATCTTGTTTAATGAGCAACGCAGGTTGAGCAACCACCATCTTTTTTTACTTGTGCTGTTGCATCTATAAACTCCCACATATCTTTGTAGCGTGCGTTGATATAAATACAAGCTGAGTCTAGTTTTAGAAATTCTTTTTGAAAAACTTCATTATTATCTTCATCAATGACAGTAACAAAGTATTCAAATAAATCTTGTTCTAGTTCTGGTGAAGCACCGATAGTAATAACGGCTTTTGTGTCTTTTGAAGCGTAATGACAAAACGTCCAATTATCTGAATTTATTATGTTTTTAGTCATCTTTACCTTTTTTTATTTAAATGCATCATTTTTCTTGTCAAAGTTAACATAAAAATAGTAACTTACCAATCTTTAGTGAACTTAAAATAGATAAAAAATAATCGGAGGCAATATGGCAAAGGGGCCAAGAGTAATTGTAACTTTAGAGTGTACTGAAGCGAGAAAAATCGGTAAAAGTCCATCTCGTTACACAACGACTAAAAACAAAAAGACTCATCCAGAAAGATTAGAGTTAAAAAAGTACAACAAGTTTTTAAAGAAACATACTCTTCATAAAGAGATTAAGTAGTAACTCTTTTTGAAGTAGATTAAAAAATGCCGCTTTTCAAGTGGCATTTTTTTTGTCCGGATTTTTAAATATGCGTGATTATCCATTTTCATTTGAACAGTTAAATGTATTTTCTAAAGATTTGCCATACGGGATTCATGCAGATCAGCCAATTGTTGCGCTTTATGAGCAACTTAAAAAGAATGAGTCTGAGCTTAACTTTCCTGCAATCCGGGATGATGTAGGAAAGATGATAAATATTCTTTTTACCTGGATAAGGCCCGTATCAATATTTGAATTTGGCTCAGGTTATGGTCAGAGTTGTTTTTGGTATTTATTAAACAATGACTCAATTAAAAAAGTAATTCTTACCGAAAAAAGAGATGATATGCAGTCTCAGTTTGAAGCCTTACCATGGCCTAATGATTGGAAAGAAAAAATTGAATACCATAATGCCGATGCTTTTGAAGTTTTTAAAACAGTAGAGTCAGTAGACTTCATACTCATTGATGGAGTAAAGGCAGACTACTTATCTTTTTTAAAAGAATGCGAATCAAAAATTTCTAAAGATGGACTGGTGCTAATTGATAATTCATATTGGAGAGGTAGTTTTTTAGATTCAGAAATTTCAGAAACCAAGCAAACAGCCAAAAATATAAAAATGCTCCATGAATACATTCGAGAATCAAAATTATGGGACTCAGTCTTTGTTCCATTTGAGGATGGTGTGACTTTATTAAGGCTTAAGACTTAATTACCTTAAGTCTTTATATCTTATAACAAACTCACTTAGGTTCTCTTTAGTAATAATATAAGGGTACTGTCTGTCAGAAGCTGTCATGATGAAATATTGTCTTTTTTCAAGTTTGAGCTCTGGTAGGGCCTTAATTAATGTTGAGATATTGTAAGTTATATTTTTAGAACTCTTCGTTTTAATTTTAATTGTATATAATGGATTTTGAATATAGTTTGAAATAAAATTTTGAAGCTTTTCATCCTGCTTATCAACAATCATATGTGTTTTCATATTAAGTATTTTTGAAAGTTTTTTATTAACAGATGCATTATTTATTTTCTTATATCTTTTGGCACTCCATTGCGCTCCTTTTAGGACTAGGGAGTTTTGGCTTTCTTTAAGTTCTCTTCTAAATAAGTGGAATTCTTGAATATTACTAATTGGGCTAGAAAAAATACTTGATTCAATGAAGTCAGATAAATTTTTAAGTTCTATTCCATGTTTTAACATTTCGATTTGGAAAATTGTATCTTTGCCACTTACCGTCAAGTAAGAAGAGTTATTTATTGGATTAATTAGGCCAACTTTTATTTTTAAAGACTCTTCTAATTTTGAGTAAAGGTCTAAAATCATTATTGGGTTATCAAGTGAAAAGTTTTGAATATTAATTGGTTCATATTGATGAACAGTATCAACCTTTACATTCTTTAAGGACTCTAAAAGTTGATTTATTGTTTTCATATTAGCAGGCATAACTCTTGGTTCCTTAAGAATCCATTGCCCATTCTGGTGGTTTAGCATGAAGCTACCCATTCTATTTTTAATACGTATAGTTTTGATATTGGCCATAATATCTGCTCGAATAGGATTGGCCAATAGATCTAAAGTCTTTTTATCTTGAGTTGTATTTTGAAAGAACTCACTAAATCCAAGTAAAACAAGTAAGGCAAAGGCAAATAATGCAGTAAGCCATGTAGAGATGTAGGACTTAGATGTTAAACCTTGAACTTTCATGAATTAAAAACCAAGATCTTCAAATTCGTCATCTCCTTCATCATTATTTTCTGGGCGTTTCATTTTCTTGGGAGGTGGTGGAATTACTGGTTCAACAGATTTTAAGAAATCACGTAAGTTTGTTCTTTCTCCATCCCAAAGAAAAGTGATATCAGCTTCGATTCTATAATTAGGTTTAGTCTCACTGATAATTTTACTTTTTCTTCCAAGATCCGTACAAGCTTTAACTTCTGCAGAGACCATAAATCTATTAGGGATTAAAAACTCAATTGTGATGTTTTGTCCGAACGTGTATCCTTGTTTTGAAAAGAAAACAATATTTTCCATATTCATATCAGATAATAAAGAAAAACCTTTTGAAAGCTTATCCTTATCTGGATGTATTCTTTTTAATTCTGCTTTTGTAAGGGGAGCTTTATCATCTTCACCAAAGTCAGCTTGATCACCTAGCATTTCTGATGCTATTTTAGCCGCTTCGTCCTCTTCTTTAACTTCAGATTCTACTTTATCTTCAGTTTCTTCTTTAACTTCAGATTCTACTTTATCTTCAGTTTCTTCTTTAACTTCAGATTCTACTTTATCTTCAGTTTCTTCTTTAACTTTAGATTCTTCTTTATCTTCTGACACAGCATCATCTGTATTTTTATCTTCTCCTTCTCCACTTGAATCTGTTCCGTCTGCTCCAATAGCAACAACGTTATCATCATCCTCATCTGGGTCATAATCTGGATCAAGATATCTAGGCTTCTTACGAGAGTAGAAAGCCCTTAAGTCCTCAATATCCAAATTTTCAGAGTTACCACCAGATTCTTCTAAACGAAGAGCTATGGCCTTTTCAATTTCATCACGTAATTTCCATATTTGAATATTAATTCTTTTAACTTCAACAGGATGGTTACTTTTATTTATGATTGTCGACATATGTATATTGTCCGATATTTTTCAAAAAAATGCCATATTAAATAAAATAGGCAAAACCTGACTAGCAAACACAGAAATGGTGCGTCGGAATATTTTTTCAGGATTCTTTTTTTTTAATCTTCGCATAAAATTATATTACACACACACTTTAGTTCAGGAAGAACTACACGCATTCAAAAGAGGGAGAATTCATGAAAAAATCGTTTCTAACGACAGCATTGGCACTAGGTATGGTGTCTACAGTACAGGCCAATGAGAAAAATGCACTAGCAGAACATGTACCAGGAGAGGTTATTGTTAAGCTTAAAGCAGGTATGGCCAAATCTTTCTTGAGTAGAAAGTCTGTTTATAATGCAGATATAAAAGAACTAATGGAGCTTTCAATGGGTGACGTTGCTGTTTTAAGAGTTCCTCAAACAAAATCTTTAAAAAGTATTGTTATCGAAATTTCTAAAGACTCAGCGGTTGAGTACGTTGAGCCTAACTTTATCTACAAAGCAATCAAGAATGTAGAGACTTTAGAAAGTAAATTATATAACTCAAGTTTTACACCAAAGTATTCTTCAATGCTCACAAATGATCCAAAGTTTGATGATCTTTGGGGTCTAGTAAATACAGGGAATAATGAGCCTGCTGGAAGCCGTGGCAACTCTGCTCCTTCTGGAGTTGCTGGAATTGATGTTAATGCAACAAATGCATGGGCGATTACTAAAGGTAATAAAAATGTAAAAATCGCAGTTATTGATACTGGTGTTGATTATAATCATCCTGATCTTCAAGCTAATATTTGGACAAATACTGCAGAATTAAATGGTAGGCCAGGTGTTGATGATGATGGTAATGGATATGTAGATGATATCCATGGATATGACTTTGCAAATAATGATGGTGATCCAATGGACGGTAACGGACATGGTACTCACTGTTCTGGAACGATTGCAGCTGAACATGATAACGGCGTTGGGATTGCCGGTGTTATGGCACAAGCTCAAATTGTTGGGATTAAATTCTTAACAGATCAGGGAAGTGGTTCAACAGCGGATGCAATCAAAGCAATTGATTATGCAACAAAAATTAATGTAGATATTATGAGTAACTCTTGGGGTGGCGGAGGCTTTTCGCAAGCTTTATATGATTCAATAAAAGCAGCTAAGGATGCAGGAATTGTCTTTACGGCAGCGGCAGGTAACTCAGCAACTGATAATAATGGCCAACCTCACTATCCATCAAACTATGATATTGAAAATGTCATCTCGGTTGCTGCAAATAATTATAGTGATGAGTTAGCATTCTTCTCTTGTTATGGATCTAAGACAGTTCATGTGGCTGCTCCTGGTAGAAATATTTTGTCAACAACTCCAAATAATGCGTATGACGTTTATTCTGGTACAAGTATGGCGACTCCGCATGTGTCTGGTGTCGTAGGTCTGTATATTGCTCAATATGGAAGAGTTGATGTTGCTCAATTAAGAACAGACCTTATGAAGTCTTCAGTTTATGCTAGATCATACGGAAGAAAAACAATTGGTAAGGGGAGAGTTGATGCTTATAACTTCTTAACAGGTGTTGTAGCTGCTAGACCAGCTGAACCAAATCCAAGTGAGTGGAGAGCTCAATCAGAAGTTTTTGAAACAGCTCACCCATATGTAAATGGTGCAACAACAGCTAAAACGTTTACTGTTGCTGGTGCAAAATTTATTAGAGTAAAATTTAAAAAATATGATCTAGAAGAAAACTATGACTTCGCAATCATTAAAGATGGAAGTGGAGCTCTTGTTGAAAAAATCAGTGGTGCTGGTGCAGAGTATGTTTCTGAATATGTTGAAGGAGATACTTTAGAGGTTTCACTTTCTTCAGATGCTTCAATTAACAAATGGGGATTTGAAGTTTCAGAAGTACAATTTATTTACTAAAAATAGATTATATATATTTAGGCCAGAGTTTAACTTTGGCCTAATGATTTCCAAAGAACTTACCTTTTATTCTTTGAATAAATTTGCCCTTACCAGATTGTCTCTTTATAGCTTTATCGTTACCAAGTTTAGTTCCATCCTCAGTCACTTCTTCCTCATCTTCAGCTTCTTCAAGTGCAGCAATATTCACTTTTGGAGAACCAATTTCCTCATCGCCCTTCATAAGAGCTGCAGTTACATCCTGCTCAGTTGACTCTTTTTCAACCGTTTTTTCAAGATCAGTACTTTCAAGTTTAATAGTTTCTGTTTTATCATCTTCTGTTGTAGATCCTATTTCAGTTCCATCGTCTGAATCTTCTTCTGTGCTTTTTACCTTTTTACCTTTAATCACTTTAGTCCAGTCAATTGTTAGGTTTTCAGCTGCAAGATTCTTTATTTCTTCACCGTCTTTAGTTACTACAGCAATAACATTTACCTTTGTTTTTCCATCATCTTTTTGAGAAAGAGTGATTGCATATTTAGGTTTATCAACGTCTTCCTCTTTTTGTATAACTATTTCTGGAGCAGGATATGTACATGTATATTGAGTATTTGAACCAATCTTAACTACGACTGTTATATCTGCTTTCTCTTTTTTGTCATAAGTTGCAGTACTAGCGTCATCGCCTTGTGTCACTGACTTCGGCCATGTGTAGTTTGCACCTTCAAAGCTTGGCACTACATCACCAATATTTTTAGGTATTACTTTTAATGTTAGTAAACCTGTTAATTTGGTATTTCCTGTCACATTTTCTTCGTCTTGATCTTCTTCTTCTGTTACAACTTTCTCTAATACTCTTTTATCCTCAACTTGAAAGTCACATTCTCCATTAACTTGTTCATGGAGAGGAGGGATTGTAACAGATACAGTATTATAACCTTCTAATGTGATAGACACACTGTATTCACAAGTTAAGCGTTTGAAGTGATTTAGCTCATTTCCTTCATTATCATCCTGATCATTTTCCACACTTGTTTCTGGCTCTGGACACTTATCTTCATCAAAAACAGGAGTAAAGCTCCAACCGGTATGAGGTTGTTCTCCACCTTTATTAGCAATCTCAACAATACCACCTGTCACTAACATATGACCAGCAGGAGACTCTGTTCCAGTTGCTACAGCATCAATTTTCTCATCAATTTGAATTGGGCAATTAGTTGGTTCAACCTTTCGAGTCTTCCAATCATTATGGTCAATTTCAGTATTGTAGTCAAAATAACCTTTTGAGTCTTTAGCAGCGTCTTTTATAGCATCATCAATTTTTTGACTTGCTTGAGATGCCCAATCAAACATATTGTATATGGTTGCTCCATTAGACTTACTCTTTTGGTAAGGACGTCCTTCTAATTTTTTACATGTCTTAGAGTCTAATCTATCTATAATCTCTTTAGTTTGGTAAAGCCAGGCGTAACATGTTCTTTCTTTAAACATTATTTCAGCATAACGATTATCTATAGAATTACCTTGACCATTACACATACAAATATCGTAATTAAGTCTAAGCATGTTAGATAATGAGTCTACTGCATCGTGATCATCAAGGCCCTTAGCTATAATATCATCTAAAACATCATCTTTTATATCTTGAGCTGATTTACTTGCATCTTTTTTTGCTTCTTCTTCTGCGTAGGTATCAACGGCCTTGATACAGCCATAAGAAGAATTAAATGGGTTTGTGTTTCCAACACTACAGAATGGGTCTCCATTTTCCTTCATACCAAAGAGTTTTGGATTACAGAACATCGCAGATGTTCCAGTTCCTAGTCCTTTGCAAACAGTCCCCATTTTACCCTTGTATTTGTCATTAAATTCTTTGTACACAGATTTATTTTTATCTACTGTTTGTTTATGTCTATGTTTAGCTAGTTCAGACAATCTATCATATTGTTTGTCAGATTTTTTTATCCCAAGAGGATGAGGACATTTACCATCTCTAATATAGCTAATCCATCCAGCATAAATACAAAGCCTAGTACTCTTGTTGGCTTCAACGAAAATATCATTTGCATGAGCTGATTTAACCATTAAGTCTAATAATGTTTGAAGTGATGAGTACTTATTACGTCTTTTATGCTTTCGCATAGTGATTTCTTCGTAGTTTGCCATTAATAATTGAGATGTTTTAACAAGTTGTCTTTGATCTTCTTTTGGAAGGCCAGCAAAGTCTACGATATCGATATATTCACGGGCGTGAACAATAGATATAGTTAAACCGTTTGTACTAAACAGTGCAACTAGTAGCATTAGTGTTAATTTAAAAAATCTCGGTTTTTGCATCACAAATCTTTATCGGTTGGTTCAGTTACAATTTTAAGAGAAAACTTAGCTTATTAGTCGGATAAATTGAGCATTTATGTGATTACAGTAGTTTAAGGTGTCTGGATCAAGGATTTTTAAAAATTTGATGCCAAAAATTATTGCGTAACTTTATGAATTAAGGAGAGTTCTGTTTAGTTATAATCATTTAGATATATATGGTTAATTCTAGATATCTATTATGAATAGACTAAAAACTTATTAAAATACTCTTAGTAAAACGGCTTGCCCACTAGCTTCATATAATCTGAGAATAACTTAAACTCTTTTTTATTTGTCATATATGGCTTTTGAATTTCTTTTCCATTTTTATCAGTTGGAGTAAAACTCACAAGCCCGTAAGACATGGGGCCTACGTGACTTATATGACTGGCCACATAACTTGAAGTCGCTAGGTGAATATAATCAGGCCACTTTTCAAAAGGCTTTCCACGAAGCTTTAGATCTTTTAAGCGATTCCACATAGGAATTCCCCATTTATTAACATTGTAAGTAATATCATTACTAAAGATTGGTGTGTAGTCTCCTGAGATATGCTTATAGATTTCTAAAAAATTTAAAAGGAGTTTTACTTCACTTTTCTTTAAATAAAATGTCACTATAGGGAAGCCAGGTTCACCGTCTTTAGAAGTACCTAAAGGCAGAAACTTAAATGTATCTGAAAATTGATAAGGTGTATCTTTAAACGGCGCATGCAGATCTGCTCGAACCATTCCCATCGTTGTAAAATACAAATCAATAGGAGCTTCCTCTTCATTTTTTGAAAGATTAAATTGTTTTTTAATTGAGCTCGTTACCATAAGACCAATCTTGTTATGACTTTGCCCATCTAATCTTTTGAATTTTTCGTTATTGGTAAAGATAGGAGTATCGTACTCATATTCATATTCTTTAAGATGCTCATTAATACTTTTAATATATTTTTGAACAAGCTTTAAATACTCTTTATCCACAGGAACACTGTCATCTACAATTTTATATGTAGGATTATTATTTTGTAGAACAACATTTTTTCCATTCCACTTTAGCGGCAAGATCCCTAAATAATTTCCATAACATTTTACCTGAGTAATTATTGTGTTGTTAACATGCCTTGGGACCTCATACAATTCATGAGTGTGGCCTGCAATAATAACATCAACACCATTTACATGTTTGGCGATTTCATTATCTTCTGGTGTCCCTGCGTGCATAGTGATAATAACCACATCAGACTTATGTTCTTTGCGAAGTTTGTCTACATACATCTGTAGATGTTTATAAAGCTTTTCTTCTTCAAGTTTAACTTTTTTATCATCCATTCCAATAAAACTTGCATCTTTTCTATTGGCGATACTTACCTTCGCTCCATCTGGTCCTAAAATCCCGATAAATCCTACTCTTAATTTTTTGCCATCTCTATTAAGGTCTTTTATGTAAATATCAGTGATTAGTTTATTGTGTTCTTTACCATCATACTTTTCATAAAACTTTTTCCATATAGACTTATCATTATTAAAGACAAGGTTAGAGGCCAGAATCTTAAAGTTCTTTTTTTCAGAATCAACTTTATTAAGCATATGATAAAAGCCTTTATCATAAGCATCAAATTCATGGTTACCAATAGTGGTGAAATCATAATTATTATAGAGGAAAAATTCTAACTCTGGCATAACTGGAGTCTTCA
>CAXGOD010000034.1:0-10648 GCA_964011245.1 uncultured Bacteriovoracaceae bacterium
GGGTCCACTTAAGAAGACTTTTTCGGGGTACATTTGAGCATTAGCTTTCTTTTGCATATAAGAAGCTGTGACCAAACTCCCCATAGAATGTCCAAATAAAACAAATCTATCCATTGAATATTCTTGCTTTATAAAAGAAATTACCTCATCAAGGTCATTAGTATATTCTGAAAAGTTATTTACGTGAGCCCTTTTTCCAGAACTTAGTCCGTGCCCTCTAAGATCCCAAGTACAAATATTAAAATACTGAGAAAACTGCTTAAAGAAATAGTCATGTCTTTGTCCATGCTCGCCTAACCCGTGAGTAATAATGATCCAAACAGGGCTTCCATTTTCAATAATTGAGCAGTGAAGCTTTTCACCATCAGCTGTATGTACTTGTTTGACTTCTGTGATCATGTTTAAATCCTTTTTTACCTCTTTACAGTATTCGAGTTCTTTATATAATCATATTATGTATTGTCCGGTTTGTTTTAATGATACCTTAAAAATTGCTTCCAGTGGAGTGGTCAAAGTTACCTTTAATGGTAAGGCCAAGTCTACTAGTCAGTTTCTCTATAATATGAAAACTGAAAAACCTTTAGATATCTTTAAGAAGTATAGAGGGGTGGTTGCAGATTATTTCTCTTGGTATGCTACCTTTCAAAATAAAGATATGGTCAAAGAAGTTGAATTAACTTCTAGTGATTTTGTTTGTTCTACTGGGTGTAAACTAAATATTAATCACCGCTTAAGTATAATTGACTTAGTCATTCCTAAGGAAATGTTTAAGGAAATTACAGAATCGGAAGCACAGCGCTATGAAATACCACTAAAACTTAAGCTTAAGTAATTAGTAAGGTAGATCCATCTCAACCGATAACTCAATATATCCACTATATTTAAAGTCGTTATAATCTAGATGCTTGATTGATACAAAAGTATCAAACTTTAAACGGTCTGATTTTTTAATTAATGGCAATAAGTTAACACTATTAACTGTTAAATTAGTACATGAATTCACATTACATCCTTTAAAATCAGTAATACCTAAAGAGTGGATATCCTCAACTTCATGATTAATGACTTCAAAGAATTTATCCTTTAAAATAGCTCCTTCTAAATCAACATACAAACTAGTACCAATTAAAGTGACATCTCTGACGATTCCAGCAAATGCTTCACCTTTAAAGAATCTCTTAGCTTCTCGAACATTACCTTCTTCTAAATTAAAGATAAAAGTTTTTCCATTATCTCTAACGTTCTCTTCACCAAGAAGTGTTCCTCTTCTTCTTCTCTTTTTTCTTTTCTTAGTACTATTATCTAACCTTGCAATATTAATATTGTAAAAAAGATTATCTGAAACATCTCCATCTAAGTCTTTAACTTCTTTAATTTCTTTTACTTGTTGCCCAAAAGCTCTATCAGCATGCTTATTGAACTTTTTCTTGCTAAGCTTCGCTAGCGGTTTTTCGATAAAATCTAAAGAGTCATGATCTTGAATTGTTGATACATTTAAGAAGAACTTATCAATAAAATCAAAAGTTAATGGTTTATCTTCTTGTCTTTTAAGACAATCCTCATTCTCTTTTTCACACTCTTCTAGAGCAAAAAAGATTTTGCTCACTTTAACATTTGTAAAAAACTCAGTTGGAATACCTTCTAGAGAGTAATCAAATGAATACTTTAGCTTACTTGAAACACCCATTTTAATAAAAAAGTTATAAAGGTCAAACTTGGCACCTTCAGCAAATCTTTGGAAAAAAGATTTATCTTCATCTTTCATATTTGCTTTAGCATAGTATTTCTCAAGAGCAACAAGACAGTTTTCATAGTTCTCATCCTCCTTGTCACAAGTTGGAGATAATACATCCTTTATGTTGTAATGCCCCATTGTGTTTTTTGATAAAGGAATGATTAGTTTAATCTTTACTGAATCTCCACCGAATTTCTCATTGATATTTTTTGCATCAAATAATGAGTCTATTTTACTTTTAGTTGTTGTTGCTTGCTCGAAATTACGAACCTTCGAACACGAAAGCAAAGTTGATGCTAAAATAAAAACTAAAAGAATTCTCAATGTTCCCTCCAAAAGAATATTTTTAAAATATTAGCTGATTTTGAGTTTTTTTAAATGAATAGTTTAAAAGCATGTCATTTTTACACACTGCATCATTTTTTCTAATAATTTATCCAAAACCCCTATAAAATCATTACAGATAGAGATTATTCATTTTTGGAGAGAAATGTGAACACAATAACAAAACTTTTTGGCATGTGCGGCCTTATTATTTTCAGCAACTTATCATTTGCCCAGTATTACAAGACCTTACCTAAGGGTGTAAGATCACTTGATATTAGAAATATCCAAACAACAGATATTAAATCTAGTTATAACCATTCTGAATCTGAAGCGGCCTATAAATACGATATTGAACTAGATAGTAATACTCTGAGAGCAATTGATAATGAAATTGTTGAAACTATCTTCTCTGTACTGGAGCCTTATTCTGATGCAGCCGGAGCTCTAAACTTAGGCAAGTACAACCTTGAAGCACAAGCAAATATGGAAATAGATGTTTTAGGAATTGGATACGGAATTAGCAATACTGTTACAGCTTATATGGGCCTACCTATTTATAAAGCTGATGTAAGAATGAAATATAACCGTCCTCAAGGAAATAACTACGGTGAAGTTGCTGAAATCTTACAAGACTATACAAACGATGACTACGCTCAAGGAATTGGGCAAAATATTGAATCTTATGGGCAAAACCTTGATATTGATGGCTCATTTCTACAAAACTTAGTTGTAAATCATTTTAACTATGAAGAAGTTGGAAACTGGCACGGAGAAGGTCCAGGTGATTTAGAATTTGGTGTTATGTACAACTTTTTAAAACAAGACAACTATGGACTTTTACTAACTCTAGGTGGAAATGCTCCTACAGGTAGAGTTGATGATCCAAATATTATTCAAGACGTTGGTTTTGGAGATGGGCAATGGGATGCTTTTATTGAGTTTGGTGGTGGTGCAAGAGTTAATAACTGGTTAATTGCAAACTCATGGTTCAGATATACTCATCAATTTGCTAGTAAAAAAGAACTAAGAGTTCCACTTAGTGAAGATGTTTTTATTGGAGATACAACAGGAAAATTTATCGAGAAACTTGGAAATGAATTCGTTTATCATGTTTCTACAGACTTTATCCTAAATGATTGGTTTAACTTTACGACAGCATACGAATACAGCCATACAGATGAAGCAAGGTACCACGCAATGGCGGTGGAGAACTCTTACGCAGAAAACATCTTAGCTCAAAATACTGAGAGTGTTCAACATAACGTAAGAGCATCGATTGAGTTTCAAACCATAACAGCTTTCTCTAAAGGAAAGTTCTTATTACCTGCTAGTATTAAGTTTAACTACCAGCATATGCTTGAAGGCAGAAATACAGCAAAATATGATCGCTATGAGGTGTTTTATAGAATGTTCTTTTAAAGTTCAACTATCTTATAACCCTTGCCCCAAACGGTTTCGATTAAAAGGTTAGCTGCTTTAATTTTCTTTCTTAACGAGAAGACATGCACATCAATATTTCTTGCTGTTATTTTCTCATCATTTGCAAACTTCTCAATTAATTGCTCACGGGATACAGGCTCCCCTTCACTTTCCAATAATGTATTAAAAAGAGTGTACTCACGAGAGGTTAAACTAATTGTTTGCCCTTCAATAATAAATGAATTTGCCTCTGGTAATAGTTGTATTTTACCCTTAGAAATTTGAGAATCAACAATACTAAATTTTCGAAGCGAGTTTGATACTCTCACCTTTAATTCTTCTAAACTAAAAGGTTTAGTTATATAGTCATCAGCCCCACTTGAGAGCCCTTCAATAATTTGATCTTGAGTGCTAAAAGCAGACACCATAAACACAGGTGAAACCTTATCTGTTTGGCGAATACGCTTGATAATATCTATTCCTTGAGCCCCTGGAAGGTTCCAATCAACTAAATAAATACCTTTAAAGTCATCTGAAATATCTTGATAAAAGTCTTCTGCATTTTGGAATAATAGGACTTTAAAGTCATTTGCTTCAAAGTAAAATTTGATGGAATCAGCAATATCCACTTCATCTTCAATTACACAAATATTTTTAACTTCTGCTAACATCAGTTCCCCTAATATTAATAGTTTATGTTCTATTTTTAATTTTTACAATCTTAAAAGGAATTAAATTTCCTAACTTAGGATAGTGTCAAGACTTTCTACACACTTTCGAGTACTTGGTGCTTCACAATATATTTTATTTAGTTGAAACAGTATTTTGTATGAAATTTTTACAAAATTAACCTAAATGAGTGACTCGGTGAAAAAAAAGCCAACATTTTTTACGCAAATCGTAAAAAGATATTGCGCTGCATCGCGTCATGGTGTATATTAATCATACTAATTTGCTCATTTATTTTCGCAGCCAGATGGACTTATTGACTGCACAGAGACAAAAACATCAGAGGTATATTGTGAAAAACATCAAGAAGAGTCGAAAAGGCTACAACCCTAACCTAGGTTTCATCGGAAACTCAGAAGTTAAAGTTGCCAATTACTTATTCTCAGGCAAAAAACTTCGCAAGGCATATCAACATGCTAAGCCGGTGGCAGACAGAATCTTAAAAAAGGAAGTTAGCACTCATTATCATGAGAGTAGAAAGCTAACGAAGTTTCTTAAGAATAGAGACCTTACTTTTTCTAAAAAAACAGCCTCTGGTGAAAGCAAAACATTTGTTGTTCCATGTACAACAACAGTTGTTCCTTTACAAAAATCTTTATTTAATGAAGTCGAGCAAGCTTCACAAAGATTAGTCATTTCGTTAAGAAGAGTTCTTCAAGACATTTATGGATCACAAAATCTTGAATCAAGTGAGTTTGTAAAAAGCTTACCTGAAGCAGTAAAAGATATTTTTATTCAATCTATTAAACAATCGGCTTCTTACTACCCACAACTTCATCACGATAATATGAAAGCATACCCATTCCTTGATAATATCGGATTGGACTTAGTACTTGTTGAAGACTATCTTCAAAAGTCTGATGACTTTCCAAAGCTAATTGCAAAAAATAAAGAAGAAGAGATTCCAGGTCTTCCATTTAGAATTCTTGAGATCAATGCTGGTTCACCTTCTGGTGCTTCAAACAATATGAACATGCTGGAAGGTATCTATAACCAAAACCCAGATATCTTAGATAATCTTGGTAAATTAATGCCTAACGATCATTTTAAAATCCTAGGTGAAACTTATAAGTCACTTGGTGAAAATTGGACTGGAATCACAGATGGTGTTCAAATCCTTTTACCTCCAGGTGGGCAAAATGGTGCTGCACCAGAAATTCATCAATTAGCTGCTTACTCTGGTTTAATCTACTGTGATCCTGATCAACTTTTCCAAGATGAAGAAGGTTTCATTAGACTAAGAACTGTAAGTAAAGAAAACCCAATCGTTACAGCCATCTACTCCAGAGTAAACGCTGACTCAGCTCTTTTTGATCCTAAAAAAGGATTATTCTTAAGAGATCCAGATTCAGGTGAATCAATCTATTTAAGAGATTGGTTAAAGCTAGATAAAGATGGTGAAGCTGAAGTTGTTGAAGATGCAAATGGAAACAAAGTTCCTCTTCAATCAGCATACTCAATCCCTGGAGCAATCGACGCTATCTTAAATAGAAAGCTATACATGGGTGGATTAAACAGAATTATTGATAACAAAATTATATTAGCAACTTTAACTCACTATGCTCCGAAGTTTTTTGCTGACGAGATAAGTGCAGCTGGTCTTGATCCAAAAGGAACTAAGATCATGCCTCCACAAACTTTACCACCAACGGCAAAGTCTGTAGAGATCATCAAGTCTAATCCTGATGAGTGGGTTGTTAAAGCTCCAGATCTTGCTGGTGGCCAAGGTGTATACATTCTTAAAACTCTTCCTAAAAACGAAAAGGAAGAAGTTCTTAAAATGATCACTGAAGCTCCAGAAGTTTATGCTTACCAACAACTAGTAAAAATCGCTAGAATCCCAGTAGCTGTTCAAAGAAAAGCTGAAGGGTATAAATTTGCAAACCTTGCAGCTGATATCAGAATGTGGGTTTTCTTCGGTGCAGGAGAAGGTGTATTACCAAAAGTATCTCATAATGCTTTAGTAAGATATGCTCCACAAGAAAAAGGTAAGATGAGTTCAATTGTTAACACATCTGCTGGTGGTGGATATGCTCCATTTGTTATCACTGATGATACAAACGATAAAAACTCAGTATCAGCAAGAGAATTAGCAACTCCTCAAGATGTTGTACAAATGCAATCATCTCTACCAATCTTTGTTGGTGCACAGATGGTTCAAATTTCAAGAATGATCAAAGATGCAGTTCGTATTTTAGATAAAGAAGATGCTTCTGCATATGAGCTTCTTGGAATGGCCATTGGAATGAAAATGCAACTTAAAGAAGTTCTTTCATTCTTACACCCAAGAGTAATTGAAAACATTTACAAAATGATTGAATTACTTGAGGCAAAGCTTGATAAAAAAGAAATTGCAGCTTACTTCAATATTGTAAACAACAACCAATTAAAAGTGGTTGAACTAATGAAAAAGAACGAAGCTAGATTACCTTCAGATTTCAGAGACACTTTAGATAATATTAGAGTTCTTAATATTGATACAGTTAACACTCATTACACTGAAGCTGAAAGAGCACTAGACTTAGTATTAGCAGATGAACTTAAGAACATCGTCAGAGCTAAGAAAATTGCTGACATCAGACTAAGAAGAGACTTATACACAATCGTTAGAGCAATTAGAGAATCTGTTACTTCAGAATTCCCAATGATTATTCTTGGAGAAAGATCTAAGAACAATCTAAGAAAGCTATTAGTAACTTTCTGTGCTGGAGCTCGTGCTAGACTTAATGAGTCTCCGAAAGCTTGTGAATTCTCAGTATTATTTGACCTTGATCCAAATGTAACTCAACTTAAGTTTGAAACTTTATACTTAGGTAAAAAGGATGCTGATAAAGAAATCAAAGTTGCTTCTCAACACGAAATGAGAACAGGAACAACTCTTGCTAATAGTGACATGGTATCAAAAGAGTTAAAAGCAGCAAGAAGCGCTTGGTTAGAGATCGAGCAAAATGCAAGACTACTTAAGAAAGCTGACAAAGACGTATATCTTTCTCAGAAAAGAGCTGAGCACTTTGATAACTTCCCAATGCTTAGAAGATACCAAGCATTAGTTAATAAGGTTAACCCAACCAAAGAAGAAATTATTGAATTACTTCCAATTGCTCCATACGCAAAGTTTAATATTGAGCAATTTGCAGCTGAAAAAGGATTAACAGTAGAAGAAGCTTTCTCTAGCAAACTGAGAAAAGATAGAATCTCTATCCTTGATACTGAGGAGCTTAAGAGCTTAAAGCTTTGCTCAAGAGATCACGCTGGTGAATGTTTTGCTAAGAAGAAAACTTCTCACGGACTTTACAGTCAATCAGACATCTACATCTGGTTAAGATCTGAACTAAATGCATTCACAATGCTTTATACTGCTGGGCATGAGTTAATTCATTACCAACAATTAAAGCACAGCATGCAAGCTGAAAACAGAGCGATCAAAGATGGTGGTGTATCAGCGGCTAAGTTCCTAAACTACTACGGTAACTTTTTAGGGGCTAACAGAAGAACGATTGATGCAATCAACTTCAATATGCAGGCAGAAAGAAAACCTCTTTACGGTTTTGCAGATAGAGTTAATAAAGATTACTCAAACTCAATCATTACTGAGCTTAGAAGATCTCTAAACAGAGGTAATGCAAGTTGGGAAAGAAAGTTAAATAGATATGGTTCACTATTTGGATACATGATGCCAAACGCAGCAGGAACAAGAGTAAAAGCACTTCAAGAAGTTCTTCCAGCTCTAGAGAATGCTAAGAACATCATCTTTGCTCAAGAGTTAGGTTTAGAGATTAACTTAGATGCTGTAAGATCTGCTATGCCAGCAGCTAACAACTCTCAAGTTGAATACTATAGATCAACAATCTTAAGTGCTGTTAAAAACCCAGAAGTTAACTGGGAAGCGCTAAGAGTTATCGCTAACCACCAATTTCACGGTGTAAGCTTTAACAGAGCGGATAGAGATGAAGATTGTTTAACAATTGTACCGACAGTAACAACTGTAGCTGTCGGAAGTAGTTATAACCAAACACAACAGTAAACCTTATAACAATGGATGTGAGTTAATGCTTGCACAAACGTATATTCACATTTCAAACCTCGTGATGTTATCGGCCAAGACTCTGGAAGAGCGCTTGGCCGATATTTTAAAAACTAACGGGGGAAGAGACTCATTACCAGATTCTGTTCAAGTTTATGATATTCATAACTTTAATGGGTTCTCTGGCCTAAATTATTGGGTTGATGGAACTCTAATTGGGCAGCTTCATATAGCGACACTAGCTAATGGTAGTTATGCAATTTACAAAAGAATTTTTCTAGAAAGCGAAATTACAGAGATCTACGATTATTATGATCAAAATGGTAACTTCATGTACTCATCAGGTGAGATGGATGGCCAAGTTGTTTTTTACAAATCAGCTAATATGGATCCAACGAGCCCCTATGTTAATCATTTATATAATGTTTTAAATAATCAATATGAACAAGCAAAAGAGGGATCATCTCAAACCCAAAGAATTGTCTTTATTGAAGGACTGCTAAATCAATTCTTAAATAATGATCAAATTACACTATCTGTACAAGAAGGAACTAAGGATCAAAGTATCCTTAATATTGAAAAAGAGGTTTTAAGGATAGAGAAGGATCCTGTTCTTAAATGGGAAGAACGCCAGGCGATTTTTACGTCTCTTAAAGAAGTAAGAACTAATATCGTCGAGACTAAGCGTCGAGCTCATGGAATTAGCTCTATGAAGTACACACTTCCTCTAATTGGTAGTGACTTAAAAACAAAAGCAAAAATATTTAAACAAAGACCTGCTAGTAACTTCAGTGGGACTTTATACAAGTACACTTTAGGAAACCTTATTTGGTTTGCTCAGACAGTTAAGGAAAACTTAGGTTTTTCTATCGCCATGGCTATCTATGGGCCTTTTACATTCTACTTCATTACTCAACCGATGAACCCTCATGCAATGTGGGCCGTTGGAAAAGTAAGAAATGCATATATTCAAACTGTAGATCAGGTTGAAAGTGCAATGAATGATACAAATGCTCAAGCTCAAAAGATTGTTGAAATTCAAAATGCTCAAGACCAAGTAACAGATACTGTTTCAACTAAACAAGCTGCGATAAAGAACAAGCTACCTACTCTGCCAGCATCAAAAGAAAGTTGGGATGATCGTATGAGTAACTTCAAAGCAATGCAGATTGCTTATGAAGGGAATATGGTATTCGCTGCTCGTATGGGTAGAATCGAGCAAATGGAAGCACAATTTAGCTTTCCTCTTACAGCTGAGAGTGCTTGGCGTGAAATGGAAAGATACACAAAGTCTGTTAAAGCGACTTTAAAGTACAATACAAACTTAGACTCACGTTTTAGAAGCTTCTTAGAAAGAGAAGTGACAAGAACTGAGCAACTACAAGTTTATGTATGGAAGAAGATGGGACAATATTTTATTGATCATCCATATATTATTGTTGATCAAAGTAATGAGCAAAAACAACGAGATTACTACGTAGGAAAGTCATTTATCTTTATGCAAGAAATGACTGATAAGCTAAGTGAAAAGAACTTAAATAATATGCCAAGAACTCATGCAAAAGTTCAAGCTTTAGCTAAGTTTTACAAACAAGTAAAAAAACAAAGTAATGGAGTTATGAACTCATTGAAATCTAACTCAAAGCTTTTTGCTCAAAAAGATGTTTTCGATACGATGGAATTAAGATCATATATGCAAAGACACTGGGAAGTACTTTTCTTACAACAAAATAAGAAACAAGAGGCTTCTTCTTTTGGACTACAGGCCTATACATGGTCTATTAAGAACGCATTATGGTCACTACAATCTGTTTACTCAGCAAAACGTGAAGAGTTAACAAACACATTGGCGTATAAGTTTAATCTTAACAATCAAAACACTGGAAAGATTAAATCTGACAAGACGATTGATGACATGCTTGAGTCTATGATGCATATGATGACTTTAGAGTATGTAAGTATCAAAGAAGAATACCAAAAGAACCTTAAAAATGACGATGAAGCAATTTTAAGAGAACAAGTTATTAATAATATGAAGCAATACTTGGTTGAAAGAGATGAGCTATTAAACTCTACCCTTCAAGTAGCTAATACTGAGGCACGTGCCGCAACGACAATATAACTAAGAGGTAACCCCACTATGAGAAGAATCGTACAATCTCTGATTTTCTCTATTGCGACTTCAAATATTGCTTATGCTGCAGAAGCTGTAAGTAATAAATTGAATTACAATGCAAAAGAACAAACGATGACCCAAAAGGTGTTAAGTAAGTTTAGCTTTAACTATTTTGCTAAATATACTGGTCGTAGTTTAAGTGATATCTACCAAGATGGTGCTACCTATAACCGTTTTGATGGTTGAAAAGCTGCTGACGGCTCTAGACGAGATGCAACAGGGTCTACTCAACTCTATC